>DAISLB010000059.1:0-12010 GCA_036820645.1 Clostridium sp. | reverse complement strand
CAAATAAAAGAACTGATAAATACGGTGGAAGTTTTGAAAATAGAATGAGATTTATTGAGGAAATAATTATAGGTATAAAGCAAAAATGTGGACAAGATTATCCAGTTATAGCTAGATTATCTGTAGATGAATTTTTAAGGACTTCTGATATTAAAGAAAATGGAATACTTTTGGAAGATGGAATTAAGATTTCGAAACATCTAGAAAAAATAGGTGTTGATGCAATAGATGTAAGTGCTGGTATTTATGAAACCATGAATGTATCTTGGGAACCTATATCTTTTTCACAGGGATGGAAGCTATATCTTGCATCAGAAATAAAAAAAGCAGTTAACATTCCTGTAATATCAGCGGCAGTAATTAGAGAGGCAGCTTTTGCAGATAAAATAATAGGAGAAGGGTGTACAGATTTTGTAGGTTCGGCAAGGCTTCATCTTGCTGATCCTGAGTGGTCTAATAAAGCAAGAGAAAATCGTGCTTATGAATCCAGATTATGTATATCATGCCTTCACTGTATGGAGACTTTATTTAATGGAATATCCACAGGCAATCCCATAGAATGTAGTATAAACATACAGGCAGGAAAAGAACTTGAATATTGTAATATCAATAAAAATGGTGATGGAAGAACAGTAGTAATTTTAGGAGCTGGTCCTTCAGGCCTTGAGGCGGCAAGAATATTAGCTATAAGAAAATTTAAACCTATAATATTTGAAAAATCATCTGAGATAGGTGGACAACTTTGTATTGCTAATAAACCACCAAGGAAAGAAAAAATATCATGGCTTATTAATTATCTTAAGGTACAGGCTCATAAGCTGGGAGTTGAAATAAGACTTAACAAAACGCCTACTATTGATGAAATTAAAGAATTGAATCCTTATGCAATATTTGTAGCAGAAGGATCAAGTCCTGTTATGCCTACGTCAATAAGGGGTATTGATGGTGAAAATGTATTTACAGCTGTAGAAATATTATCAGGCAAGACACAAATTTACAATAAGAAAGTAGCAGTTGTAGGTTCTGGAATGACAGGCTTGGAGACAGCAGAATTTTTAGGATCAAAGGCTAATGATGTAACAATATTTGAAATGGCTGATAATATAGGTTCCAATATATTTTTTCAAAATTTGATAGATATTCAAGGAAGATTAAAGGAGTATAAAATACAAATGCACACAAAACATAAATTGATTAGCATAAAAAATGATACAGCTGTATTTGAGGTGCTCCCTTATGGAAAGTTGAAAGAATACAAATTTGATTATATAGTAATATCATTAGGTGCAAAGCCAAATACAGAACTTGTGGATGAAATAAAGAAAAATTTTGACAGAGTAAAAATAATAGGAGATTCTAATAAACCAGGGAGAATAAGAAATGCAATGGAAACAGGATTTAAAAGCGCTTATGATCTCTAGTTTATTAGGTAGAGCTTAAGTTTTAGAAGAAGTTTCAAAACCTAATCGTGGGTTTTGGTGGTGCAGGAGAGGGGGTGTTTTCCCCTTGTCTGAAAACCATAATAACTACAACGTATCACCTGCAACATCAACCTTACCAGACTGTGACACTTTTTTTGCCCATTTACCCAACTGTATTAAAATAGGTATCAAATCATCTACCATTTCTGTCGCAGAATATTCCACACGCAGCGGCATAACATTATATTGCTTTCGGTTTACCAGTCCGTCAGTTTCCAATTCTTTCAAGGAACTAGTAAGCATCGTATTCGTAATACCATGCACTTTCTTTTTCAGTTCACTGTAACGTATTGGTCCATCGCTTTTTAGAACACACAAAATCTGAAGCTTCCATTTACCACCAATAATTTCTATGGCTTTGGATAAAGGACATTCTTCCATGCACGGACATATACCATGCAGTGCTTCATCTGTATTTCTTGTAGTTGTTTTTTTTGTAATCATATTTTTCTTACCTACCCACATTTTTTTGCGTTATTGACGGTATATACTTATAATAGTAAAATTATATCACATAGTAATTTCAGAGTAAATATAATATTTATATTAAGGAGGATTTTCTTATTATGGAAGAAGTATTAAAATTTTTACATGAAAACAGTCCGTTTTATTTTGCAACCGTTGATGGAACAACACCAAAAGTTCGTCCGTTGGGGCTTTGCGTGGAACATGACGGAAAGATTTATTTCGGTATCGGAACATTTAAACAAGCATTTAAACAATTACTGTCAAATCCACAGGCTGAAATCTGTACCACTAACAAAAACAGAGAATGGATTCGTCTACATGGTATTGTCGTTATGGATGACAATGATGCTGTGCTAGAAAAAGTATTTTTGGCAATGCCTTCCCTCAAAGATATGTACAATGAAGAAACCGGCAGAAAACTTGGTTTGTTTTACCTTAAAGATGCTGTTGCTGAAATTGCTGATATGAAGGGTGGAGTTAAAGAAATTAAACTATGATACATATAATAATAGCATTTTGCAATAACATTTAAATAAATTGGTATAAAATATTGATATAATTAGACAATCTAGAAGATTAATCTATTTTTCTATTGACAGGTAAATTAAAAAATTGTATAGTAAATATAGGTTAAAAATAAAATTAAATATCAATTTTCTTATCAAGAGCGGCAGAGGGACTGGCCCCATGAAGCCCGGCAACCCGAAGAAAAATCTTCGACGGTGCCAAATCCAGCAGGGTAATACCTGAAAGATGAGAAACTCCTAAGGACTATAATTTCCTACAGTTTCTCTGTAGGAAATTTTTTATGCTAAAAGAATACAGGTATAAATAGGTCTCAGAATATTTAATGAATTATCTAAAAAATAAATTTAAAAATAGATTGTATGTGGTCATTTTGGAAGAGCTGATATAGCTTGGATCATGCAGTTGAAACTTATGGAAATAAGGTTTTAGATGTACTTGATAAAAAGCAATATGCCTGTTATGCTATTGCTTTAATTATATTCTTTATTTAAAGAATATAATTATTAAGTAAGAAATATTAAAAGCTTTTTATTAAGGTCTGGTTTGATATTCTACTGCATACTTTCCATCTTCTTCACATACGTTCAAAACTTTAAAGCCTTTCTTTGCTAGTTTTTTAGATGCCTTGATAAATTGTTTTCTATCACTATATGTTCTTTGAGTAAACTTTTTCATAATTTGTCATTCCTTTCTTATAGATATAAATATATTAGCATATGTAATATTGTACCCTTTATAGTGATTTATGACAATATAAATAATGTATTGTATGGTATGGTATGGATTAATTATCCACGGTATAATATTATTAGTAATAAATATGAATAAAAATTATTAAATAACATAGTTGTTTATGAAGGGGGTCTTAATATGAATAAAAGGAAATGTCTTGGTGTGTTATCAAGTACAGTAATGGGAGCATTAATAGCTTTTGCAGTAACTACTACTGCTCATGCAAAAGTTACATCATACGTTGTTAATGATGGTGGCAAAATTATTAGTTTCAATTCTGACAGCTTAATATCAGATTATACCAATAATTTATTAGGGGACTCATCACCCATGTATGATGAGTATATGAAAGAAGTTTCAAATCTCGCAGCCTTTCAGGATTCTGCAAAAGGTTTTGTTTCATATGATTCAGTTAAAAAAGCTTATGAAGATGCTACAGATTTTATTGCAGGTGATCTAGCTAGCAAAGGTGTTTTAGGAAGTTACAGCAAATATGGTGTATCGGGATATAAAACATCAGATGTTTTAAATCAGCTTCAAAATACTGAGGTAATTGATTCTATTCATAATGCTGAAATTGTAACTATAGATATCGGTGCACCTGAGAGGTGTTAACATAATATAAAAATATATGCTTTGATAATTTAAATGTGATACATTTTACAACATAATAATATCTTGTGATTTTTCTAATTTCCTAAAATATCCTGTTCCCTGAATAAACTTAAAACCACTGCATTGTAATCGTGTAATCTTTCTGATTTTCTAATTTTTTTTGCATATTTTGCGTTGTTACAAAACATACGTATCATGTAAAACCATAATTCTTTCATTTTAAACAAGACATTTCTATCTCCAAAAAGTACTCTTTTATAATCTTCATAAATTTTATCATGAAAGTTCTTTAATAATTCTTTTTCAAGATTAGTATTATTTTCAATAGCACTAATCAATCCAGGATTAGCTAATAATCCCCTGCCAATCATTATAGTTTTTACACTACAGAAATTAGTCGAAAACTTCTTGTAATCTTTAACTGTAAAAATGTCACCATTATAGCAAACAGGATTTTTACTTAAAGTCAAGGCGTCCTTAAAAATATTTAGATTAGGCTTATTTTTATAAAAATCTTTTTGAATTCTAGGATGAATGATAAGCTCTTCTATAGGATATTTGTTAAATATTTCAATTAAATTATAAAATTCTTCTGGCTGGTCTTTTCCTATTCTAGTTTTTACTGAGATTTTTGTTGCCGCTTGAGAAAAAATTTCCTCTAAAAACGCATCAAGTTCTTTTGTTTTTGAAAGAAATCCGGATCCTCTATTTTTTGAAACCACAGTTCCAGAAGGGCATCCCAAATTTAAATTGATCTCATTATATCCCAATTGTTTTATTTTCTTTGAAGTATGTATAAAATCTTTTGCATTATTTGTTAGTAATTGTGGAATCAAAACTAGACCTTGGTTGTTTTCAGGTAAAATATCATTTAATTCCTTTGTTTTAAAACTGTTGCTTTGATTTGCAACAATAAAAGGTGAAAAGTATTTATCTATATTATTAAAAAAGGCATTATGGGCATTTCTATAAATATACCCAGTCAAACCTTCCATAGGTGCGAAATAAAAATTCATATATTTAAAAGCTCCTTTATTCAAGTAGTGTTAATACCACATTCATATACTCATAACAAATATTATAATTCATTACGCGGCGACTTACCATATTTCCTGTAATATTTTTGAAAGTCAAGAAGGAGTTTTTGTTTATTTTGTAGAATTGTATGAAGTAAAGGAGTTGATAGTATGTATATTAAGAAACAATATTCATATCTTAAAGAAAATTTTGTTGAGTATTTTTGTCTTGAAATTTCAGTTAAAACAAATTCTCAAGATGATATTCCATTTTTAAGAGATGTAGGTGATTTAGTTGATAAAGATACAGAATGGATTAGCATTAAAAATCTAAATGATAAAGAATTTTTAAAACAACATAACATTGAATATATAACAGAAGAAAATCAATTAACTAAGGAAAAAGAAATTATACCTATTGGTTTATTTGAATTTAATAACAATAAGTTTTGCAATTATAAGTTGCCTTTATGGTACGTAGGTTCGGAGGATTTATATAAAGCTGAACATATAATAAAAAATATAGAGAAGGCAATAAAGATTAAATGCGAAACCTTAAAATTTAAAAATAAATGTGTTAAAAATTGGGATGAAGAAATTTCATTACACTGATTTTGTAAGAGCTCATAATAGGGCTCTTTTTAATGTTTAAAAATATGAGATTTATACTAACAATGATTTTAATTGTTGAATAGCTTTTATAAAGCAATTATAATTAATATTCCCATATAAGTAAAATTAATATCTAAATATAGGAGGTATACTTTAAGTTAACATTATATCAAAATAACATGATTAAAATTAATAAATTTGTATATTTTGGATAAAAAAAGAGTGTATATTTATTACTTTTGGACATATGAAATAAAATAAAAATATGTTAATGTTTATATATAAATATTAATAAATTAATATAAATAAAAGGAACTGATTGATAGTTACATTATTATTCATGCTTTTATTTAACAATTTGTAAATTTACGAACAAATAGGAAAACTATACAAGTGGCTGCAGTGTTTTCGATTTAGAGCCAATAGATAAAAAACACTATGATAAAATTCGTAGAGTTGTTAGAGGATTGTTCAAATCGAGTTTGGGATTAGTTAATAGTGATGTGAATGGTTCATTAAATATATTGAGAAATGAAAAATAATTAAATTGGAGGTAAATATAATGAGTGAAACAGTGATAAAGATAAACCTCGATAAGTATAATATTGACGGTGAAGCAATACTTGTTATTGATACAGTGGAGAGGAGCTCTCCAGCTAAAGGTGGCATTAGGGTTAGAACTAACGTTACAGAGGAAGAAATAGCTGCCCTTTCGTCTGAAATGACTAAAAAGTGTTTACTGGCGGATTTACCTTTTGGAGGGGCAAAGGGTGGAATAAGACTTAAGAATCTTGATCAAGTTGAGCAAGCTATGTATGCCTTTGGAAGAGAGCTTGCAAAAATTGATTTCATACCATATAAATGGTGTGCAGCACCAGATGTAAATACTGACAGTAAAGCAGTAGATGCTTATGTTGCTGGGTGTGCTTCAGTTAAGGGATGGAGAAAAGCGAGATTAGCAGCTACAGGAAAAAGTACAGGAATACCTCATGAACTTGGAAGTACTGCATATGGAGTAGTTCTTTGTATAACTGAGGTAGTAAAAAATATGGGTATGGATATAAAATTTGAAGAATCAACTGCCATTATAGAAGGTATAGGTGAAGTTGGTGGAAACGCCATTAAACTTCTTATTGATATAGGAATAAAGATTTGTGGAATAAGTGATATTACTGGTTCCATATATGATGAAAATGGATTAGACTCAGACAAGCTTAAGCAATTTGTTAAAGAAAAGAAAACTGTAAAGGATATGGCGAAAGAATTTAAAGATGCTGAGTTTAATATAAGCCCGTCCACAATGCTCGTGAAAAAGGCAGATGTATTAGTGCTTGCAGGGCCTGGCAGAAGTTTAAATGAAGAAAATGCCTCAAAATTACAAGTTAGATTAATAGCTGAAGGTGCAAATATAGCGTATTCTACAGAATTAGCGAGAAAGCTTGTAAATAATAGAGGTATCCTATCCATTCCAGGAATTATTGCAAATTCTGGTGGAGTAATATCCAGCTATGAAGAATGGGTACTTGAAAATGAAAATAAGATTCATTTATCTATAGATGAAAAGTGGAATAGAGTTAAACAATCTATAGATGTTAGAATAAAGAAAAATATTAAGGAACTTTGCAATAAGATAAAAGTTGACCCAGAAAAAAACACATATGAACATGCACTAATAATGGCAAAGGAAAGATCAAATCACCTTAGACTTGAAAATAGAAAGCTTAGAAAACAAACCAAAAAGATTAATAAAGAGCTTGAAGAAAAATTTAGTGTATATACAAAATAAAGTACATCATTTTTTAGAAGAATACACTTAGGCATATTCAAAAAAATAACTAGTCAGTATGCTAGCCTATTTTGCGTCATATACCTTATGTTAGATTTTCGAACTCACGTTAATTTATATAAAAAAAGTAAAAGATAAAACATTGTTCTAAAAGGTAATAAATAGTAAATCAAGAGCGGGTAATTATAGGTATTGTCATGCCTATAAATACTGGAATATTGTTTACTGTATCTTAGTCCTCGCAGGCTTTTGTATAATATTTAATTAAAAGGAGAAAGGAAGATAAATATGCATAAATATAACAAAGCTACTATCATAGGTGACCCAAAGATTGCCGAAGCAATAGGTGTAGTAAAAAGTGGTAATTTTGTAGTTGGTAATTATAGATATTGTTATACTTATACTTACTGGAATATAGGTGACCCGAATGTGGACAATATAAGAGATGAACAACAGAAGAGTAGAAAAAGTCACTAGTGAAGCGATTGCAGCAACAATCACAATTATGAGTATCCGCAGCCAGAGCCGCATATGAGGATCTAGATGACCTTAAATGCTTTGCAAAGGTTGCGTTTACTCCAGATATCGTTAGGTCTTTTTTTATATCTTGAGTCAATATCTTTTAGGGATAAGGCTGTTGCTCAAGAATATATCTGAAGAACCCGGTGTGGTAATTCCGTACATTAGTAGTTTGTCCTTTTAATAGTCTTCCTATATTTCTATATTTTTCGTTTCCCCTTTTAGGCAATATCCAGCATATGCCCAACCTTCTTTAGTTTGCATTAATGTTGGATATATATATTCTCTTTTTCCGTCAATATATACTTCAATAGGATGCCTTGCCTGTATTATATTATTTTCACATACTATAGGTAATTCACGAAAGAAGAAACCAATCATTTGAAAATCAACTAAATCTCCAACTTGTAGATAGTCGTTTATATCTCCTTCCCATGCTTGATATGTTTTAACCTGCTTCATTTTTATCAGCCCCTATTATAGATTTTTCTGTAGTACTCTAACTTATAAATTTTTCAATGTCTACATTATTTAAACGTATTTTTACTTCTTTATTCTCATAGTTATTGTACCAAATAATCTCCTATCCTGTACATGTTTTTTAGCATATTTGTAGCAATCTTTTTTATCACCAGGAATCCCATAAAAAACAACTATATTATTTAGTTCTGCTTTGGAATATAAATGTTACTTCATTTACAGCTTCGTCAATGGCAGCAAGTGATTCCGGAAGGGCTTCGTTCAGTTTTCTGCTTTCATAAAATAGTTCGCCTTTAATCAGCGGTGCATAGCCGGGATTTGTACTGATTAGAGTTCTATAGTTGCCGACAAGTGAATCATATTCAACAAAAAAAGCTATCATTTGTTGCTGTATTGTTAGAATAAAATTTGTTCATACAGGTATAAATATTATTCTTGATAGACATCAGGGATTTAGATTAGATGGAATGACATTTTATCAAATAGTTTCATTTATGAATGATAATAAAATTAGGAAATGAGCATGCATTTGTGTAAAATCCAAAATCCATGCTCATCTTTTTCAATTTATTACATACATCTTTATTTACTTGATAATATCTATCAGGTTCAGAATTAATATTATGAACTTGGCTCGACATAGTTAAATAATAAATATAGTCATCCTCAAAAGAAGTATCTTTCAATATAACAATAGGATGTCCAGCTAATCTGAAATCTAACTGGCTTGTACCTTTAAATTTGATACCTTTCTTATTGATTATATCCCCCTTAGTATAGTCCACCTAGTACACCACCAATTCTCCACTCTCTCTATATACATAAAATGATTGATTATCTACTTTCTCTGAAATATCATATAAAATTGATTTATCATCTTCACTTAAAGTCAAATCTGATTTATTATATACAAATACATTGTTATTAATATATTCTGCCGATTCATTGTCAAAATCAAAATCATCAAAGCTATTGAATATATCTTTCATATTTGTGTAATAATTCTTAATCTTTTCTTCAATGATAATAGGGTTTAATCTCATATCAACTTTATCCTTTAATTCAAGCCATGGCTCTTCCTTATGACTTATATTTTCAAGCTCTTTTGCTGTTTTAAATCCAAATAAAGAGTCTACTAATATTTTTATTGAAAAAAGATAGGCCATTACTTTTATAAATATTACCAAATGTTCATCCAATTACCTAGAGTAATTTTTATAGTAATGTATAAACTTTAAATATAACCAGTAAAGTTTACTATAAAAAAGGAGTGAGCACTATGTCATATAGTAATAAACCAGTGGTTCCACAAGCTAAAGCAGCACTAAATCAGTTTAAAATGGAATCAGCTAAAGAAGTTGGGGTAAACCTAAAAGATGGTTATAATGGAGATCTAACTTCCAGAGAAGCTGGATCTGTAGGTGGAAACATGGTTAAGAAAATGATTCAGGCATATGAACAAAATTTAAAATAATTATATACAAAAACCTGTACTCTTAATAATAGGGCACAGGTTTTATTATATTTGTTAAGATATATGCATGTTATTAAAATAATAGCATAAATGATAAATTTATTCAATATAGTTAAGTATAGGGCGTTTTTACATTATAGTTCGGTAATTAATTTGTAATCTATATTTTCATTGTAAATCTATCTGAAGAATAGTTTAATAAATAAATATTAAACGTTAGGCTTTATTTTTGTCTTAGAGTATAATTTTAATTTTAGAGTATAATTTTAGTAGGCAAAATAGACAAAATATGAATATTTTGTTATAATATAATTAAGATTATATAATTAAGGGGGATTTGTAAAAATGAAAAAGGTTACAGGAATAAAAATGAAAAAGGTTACAGGAATAATTAGTATTGTATTGTTTATATTTGTGGCTTTTCAAAGTTACGCCGCAGGAGTAGGAAATGCATTGGCCAATAACAAGGGAGCCAGTGGATCAGCTGGAATAATGTTAGCTATATTTATGCTAATTGCAGGAATAATAGCTATAATTTCTAAGTACAGCAAGGGCATGACTATAGCATCTATTGTATTTTATGTATTAGCTTTTATTGTGGGAATTGCTAATGTTGGACATTTTAAGAATTTGCAAATTTGGTCAATTATTAATCTAATATTTGCGGCATTGTTAGTATTTCATATGTTTAAAAATAAGCAGCTATACAGTGAAAATAAAAATGATGGTGAAAATAAAAATGATGGTGAAAATAAAAATGACAATGTAAAAGAATAGCTTAATAACTCCAGCTTAATTTTAGGCTGGAGTTATTTTTTATAATTTATATAGGATTATTTGAAATGACAATTACGATGGATATTAGGGCAACGTGGCAGTATATAGACGACGGAATACTACTTAGAAATATAGGTAAACATGATAAGACTTTAGGTAGTAAGTAAATTACTTAGAGCCTTATTTTTTCATAGATAAAGCAGCTGGATTACCATTTAAAAAAGCTACAGAAATGAAGAAGGATGTTATTTATCGCTTTAAAAATAATGAAAAAATGCCTTGGAGAAAACTTTTATACGCTGTGTGAAAAAAATTTTAACAACTAACAAATCCAGAGGGTGTTATAGCTTCTAATTTTGCATTTATTTTAGAGGATACTGCAAATATAAAAAAGAATGCCCTAAAAATAGTAATGGGTATAAAAGAAGAAAAGAATGTACAGAAAAGAAAACTGATAACGGATTAGCAATGATAAAAAGAGCTGTAAAAAATGGATTTATACCTAGATATGCCTTAATGGATAGCTGGTTTAGTAGTGAAGCTCTATTATATATGTAGATTCCCTTATCAGAAAGATATGAAACTTTAGGTGGCTTATTTGAGTTAATAAAAGATGATATTTGTGAAAAAACTGTAGCTCAGAAATTATGGCAACTTTTTGATGAATTGTTGCAGATAGTAATTGAAGCTATAGCAGAATCTGGAACTGTTAATATAATAAATTTCAAGAAATCACCTGAATATCAATACTTAAAAGGATTACTGGTATTAATAAGTATATACTTTCACTAATTACTTTATTCAATAAACTTGTATCTAAAAAACCGTACTGGATTCCAGTACGGTCATTATGTATCGTGGGTTTTAATGGTGGAGGCGAGGGGGATCGAACCCCTGTCCAAAAGCAGAAACATTTGAGCATCTCCGAGTGCAGTCCTTATTTTAAAATTCCCTCTTTCAGACACCTAAGGACAGGCTTCTGAATTCAGTAGCTTCATAAATTCCGTTCCTGGGTCAAAGCTTTCCCAGGCTCGTTTTCCCGCTGTCGGCGCCAGACCCTAGATCGCGGGAAGTCTAGGCTGACGGCTAGCAGACTATGCTGCTAAAGCTAAATTTTCGTTATTATTTTCGTTTATATTTAATCCCATAGTTTTTTAACGCGGGTCCACAGGTTCCCTCGACTCGCTTCTCAAACACATCACACCCCTGTCGAAACCATTGCGCCCCCATGTTGTTGGTTTAAGTGTTTGAATACTTAATACTACATAGCCATTAGCTCATGTAGTATTAAATTATATCACCTAAGTTACTATAAGTCAAATATTAAAAAAATAAATTAAAGTAAATTATATCAAAATATTCCATAATAAGAAATATAATATTTATTTTAAAAGACTTATAAAATTAGGTTTTTACTTCATGGAGTACCTCTTATATTGAAAGGTTTCTCAAAGATTTAAACACCTTTTTATCAATGAATCTTACTTAGTGGGAGTTTGTTTCTCCCACTAAGTTTAGATGA
>DAISLB010000058.1:0-12147 GCA_036820645.1 Clostridium sp. | reverse complement strand
TGCCAATGGTACTGCAGGGGAGGCCCTGTGGGAGAGCAGGTCGCTGCCAGGTAATGTGGTTCACTAGCTCAGTTGGTAGAGCACATGACTTTTAATCATGTTGCCCGGGGTTCAATTCCCCGGTGAGCCACCAAAGGAAGTATATTTGTATACTTCCTTTTTTATTTGTTAAAAAGCCATAAGATACTATGTTATCTTATGGCTTTAATTATTTAATATAAATTGAATTAAGCAGTTCTTTTCCCGTAGAAGTCTTAAAATATTTATCTCTCATATATTCTATATCAGAGATTTTCATATTATCTTCGTATGCATTTACTAAAAAATCACTTTCAATTAATATCTGTAAATCTGTTCTATCAATTTTGCTGTAGCTATGATGATTACCTATTAAAAAACATATTTTTTCAATCACTGTATCATCTAGATCTGTTTCTTTAAGCAGTTCTCTAGCCACAGGTGGTCCTTCAATTTCTTGATAATTTCCAGCTGAACTATTATATTTTCTTTCACTTTCTTTAATTCCTATATCATGAAGTATGGCAGCTACTTCAAGTACGAGCATTTCATTCTTGTCTAACCTTTCCAATTGACCTATAGTTTTACTGAGGCCATATACTTTTAAAGCATGATTTATTCTTTTTATATCATTTCCAAAATAAAGTATCATTTTTTTAGTAACGTAACTTGGTAAATCTGACATGAGTACCTCCTTATATTTAAATTATAGTACTTATTATATCTAAGTTGTATTAGTATATCAATTATATCAATTTTACTGTGATAAAATATTAATATATTTACTCAACTTTCGCAGTTTAAAAAAATTGCGAAACAACTTTTTTTGAGAGGACAGAGGACAATTGACAGAGGACAGTCAAGGAGGATTTTTCTCCGCTACACTACGAAAAGTCTTTAATTTAAAAGAAACTCACGTTTTTTGTTTCTAAGAAGTAGTTTTTGAGCAAGCAATTATCTGAAAATCACAGATTTTAGAGCCTGCTTAAGAGATGTTTTGCATTAGCAAAACAAGCTTAAAAATAAATTAGTTTTCTGACGTAAGGAGGAAAACTCACCTTCATTGTCCTCTGTCCTCTGTCAATTGTCCTCTTGAAAAAGTTGTGTCGTAATTTTTTTATATTAAGTCAAAATTTTATATGTGCGAAAGTTGAGTATATTTATAATTAAAAAGTAGGGGGATTAGGTATAATGAAAAGTATTTTATTAGTAGAAGATGATAAATCATTAAATAGGGGAATTAGCTTTAAATTGAATAAAGAAGGATACAAGGTTTTTTCATCAAGAAGTATTGAAGAAGCAAAAATAGTATTAGAAGAAAATAATATTGATCTTATGCTGCTTGATGTAGGATTGCCTGATGGAAATGGATTTGATTTCTGTGGGGAAATTAGAAAAAAAAGTGATTTACTTATTATATTCTTAACTGCCTGTGATCAAGAAATCGATATTGTAACAGGACTTGATATGGGAGCAGATGATTATATAGGTAAACCATTTAGTCTTATGGTATTAATGTCTAAAATAAATGCTCTCCTTCGACGAAATTCTAATAAAAATCACAGCAAAAAAATTCTATCTGGAGATATAGTTTTTTCTATAACAGATATGAAAGTGTTAAAAAATCAAGAGGAATTATTTCTAAGCAAGACTGAAATAAAACTTTTAAAATATTTAATGGATAATGCAGGACAAATCATAACCAAAGATCAGCTTTTAAATAAATTATGGGACATAGATAGCACATTTGTAGATGAAAATACTATAGCAGTAAATATAAGAAGACTTAGAGAAAAAATAGAGGACAATCCTTCAAAGCCTAAATATATAAAGAATGTTAGGGGAATGGGATATATATGGACAGAAGGATGTGTAAAGATATGATTGAATATTTAAAAGAAAATCCGTTATTAAAGAAAGTATTTAATGTAATGATTATTACTATATTAAGTATTTCGGTGATAACTTGTTTTGTAAATTACTACATAACTGAACAAGTGTATAAGCAAAATATAAATTCTACACTTCAACTAGTTGGAAGACTTACAAGATTAAATCCTCAAAATGAAACTGAAATTGTAAAAACTGTTTTGCTTAAAAAATATGATGCTAAAAATTTAGAGTATGGCAAAAGTATTGCTAAAAAATATGGCTATGATGATGAAGTTACAGCATGGAATGATGATGCATTTAATAAAAATGTATATAACATGATAAGAATTAATTTTATGTTGTTTATAGTAATCTTAATTGAATCAATGTGGATTTTCAGAAGCTGCAGTCTATATATTATGAAAAAGCTTGAATATATTTTGAATAGTATTGATGAGGCAGTAAGTGGAAAACTCTTGGCAGATATGAACAGTTTTGATGAAGGAGTATTGTCTAAGATATATTCTAAACTTTGTGATTTAGGCAGAATACTCAATTTAAATATTGAAAAATTGTATAGGGAAAAAGAAAATATAAAGTCACTTGTTACAGATATTTCACATCAAATAAAAACTCCCCTGTCATCAATTAAACTATTTAATTCAATTTTAATAGAAGATGAAAATATAAGTAAAAATGAAAAAAGAGAATTTTTAAATACAATAAAAGAAGAAGTTTTAAAACTTGAGTGGCTTACAGGTTCGCTTATAAAGTTGTCCAGACTTGAAGCTGGTATGATTGAGCTAAAAAAAGAAAAAAAGTCTATAAGGGATACAATACATAAAGCTATAGAAGGAATTTATTCAAAAGCTCTGCAAAAAAATATAGAGATAAATGCAGAAAATGTATATGAATTCTCCATTTTCCATGATGTGAGATGGACTAAAGAAGCAATAGTTAATGTACTGGAAAATGCCATAAAGTATACAGATAGTAATGGAAAAATAAATGTAAGTATGACTGATATGAATTTTTTTATAAGAATTGATATAGAAGATACGGGTATAGGAATATCAAGTAAAGATTTTAACAAGATTTTTAAACGATTTTTTAGAGGAAGTTGTAAAATAGTTCAAGAATCTGAAGGTTCTGGAGTAGGTTTATATCTTACAAGTAAGATACTAGAAGAACAAGGGGGAAGTATAATGGTTGATTCAAAACTAGGAAAAGGAAGTAAGTTCAGCCTTTTCTTACAAAAATGTAAGTGATGTTGAAAGTGAATTGTAATATTAACATGTTATCCTCTAAGTATGATAATTAAATATTGAAGAGAGGTAATGTTATGAAAGTATTGGAAGTAAAATCCTTAAAAAAATATTATGGAAAAGGTGAAAATTTAGTTAAAGCAGTTGATGATGTAAGTTTTTTTGTAGAGGAAGGAGAGTTTGTTGTAATAATTGGTACATCAGGTTCAGGTAAAAGTACGCTGCTTCACATGGTTGGGGGACTTGATAGACCAACATCAGGGAAGGTTTATATTGGAGGCCAGGATATATATTCAATGAAGGATGATAAGCTTGCCATATTTAGAAGAAGAAATATAGGTTTTGTTTTTCAAGCATACAATCTTATACCTGTCTTAAACGTGTGGGAAAATATAACACTCCCAATAGGACTTGATGGTAAAGATGTGGATGAAAGTTATGTTAAAGAACTTATGGAAACTTTGAATATGTACAATAAGAAAAATTCACTGCCAAATGTTCTGTCAGGTGGACAACAACAGAGAACAGCTATATGTAGAGCTCTTGCAGCGAAACCATCTATAATACTTGCAGATGAACCTACAGGAAATCTTGATTCTAAAACTGCACAAGAAGTTATGACACTCTTAAATATGTCAGTAAAAAAATATCATCAAACTTTAATTATGATAACCCATGATGAGAAAATTGCACAAATGGGTGATAGGGTAATTAGAATTGAAGATGGAAGAATAGTGCAGGGGAGGGAATAGATATGAATTGTATATCCAATCTTGCTAAAAAAAATTTAAAATTTTCCAAAACCAAGAACATATTAATTATACTTACCATAGCACTAGCTACTTGTCTCATAACTGCTGCTGGAATAATGTTTTATACCATACAAAATTCTATTGTAAATTCAACTGAAGAAGCGATGGGAAACTATCATGGAATGTATGTTAATGTAAATGATAAACAAATTGAAACTCTAAAGAATAATAGGAAAATTGAAAAGTTAGGAGAATATATTCCATTTAAAAATATAAAAAATAAAAATTTAAGTGATTATAAAATTGCATTATTTTATACAGATTATGCAGGGGCAGGTATGATAAATCTGAAGTTAGAACAAGGAGAGTTACCTCAAAAATCAAATGAAATAGTACTAGAATCATGGGTACTTGATAAATTAAAAGTAAAATCTAAAATAGGAGAAAGTATTCACATTAAAGATGAAAACAATAAAAGTATGGATTTTATTTTAAGCGGAATATTAAGTGATAATAAAATGCGTAAACAAGAAAATGCAGTTATAGGTATAGTGTCAAAAAAACTTATAACTCAAAATTTATCTAAAGTAAAGATGGGGTGTTTTGTAAGAGTTAAAAATCATAGAAATATTACGAGCACTGTTTTTGATATTGGACATAGTATTGGTTTAAAAGATAAAAATATAAAGACAAATTCACTGTATATAAGTGCAGTAGGAGGAGATCCCTCATTACTAATAACATTCCTTGTTATAGCTTTAATAATAATAATTGCAACTATTGTGGTTATCTATAATATATTTTATGTATCTGTTATTGAGAGAATAAAACAATTTGGTCTTCTTTCTGCAATTGGTGCAACTAAAAAGCAAATTAGAAAAGTTATATTTAAAGAAGGAGTTACTTTATCGGTTATAGCAATTCCAATAGGTATTATATTTACACATGTAATATATTATATAGTAAGGCAACTATTGATTTCAAAGTACTCCATAGAAATAAAATTTTCGCCATATATAATAATTATTTCGGCACTGATAAGTTTGTTGGCAGTTGTAATTTCTCTTAGAAAACCAGAAAAGCTTTCTTCAAAAATATCTCCAGTAGAATCAATGAGATACAGCGGTGTAGAAATAAATTCAAAGAAAAAAGAGAGAAATTCAATTAAGAAAATGTCTATATGTAAAATTGCACATTTAAATCTTTGGAGAAATAAAAAGAGAACAATTATGACTATGATTTCCCTTACTATGAGTGGTATTTTATTTATTGTAATTTGCACTATACTTAAAAGTATAAATATAGATAATTACACAAAACAAGATTTTAAACATGAATTTTCATTGACAACTACAGCTACAAATGGAAATCCTTTAAATGATAAACTGATAAGTGATATAAAAAATATTAGTGGAGTAAAAAATGTATATACTGAAAAATATAGTACAGATATTTTTGTAGATAACACACGCTGTGGGCTCTATGGTTATGATGACTATCTTTTAGGTGAGTTAAAAAAATATTTAATAGCAGGTAAAATATCTTTACAAGAATTAAGAAGTAAAGATGAAGTTTTGGTTGTAACTAATTATAAAAATGATAACAGAGTTTGCAAATATAAAATTGGAGATAAAATAAATTTATCAATTAAAGTAGATAAAAATAGCAAATCAACAGAAAGTATAAAAAAACAATTTACCGTAGCAGGTATACTCAGTAAGAATATTACAGATTTTGGCATGATAGATGGATATGACTTTATAACCCATGAAGATGTGTTTACAAGGGGAGAATTTAAGGATAAGTTAGCTAGTGCAAATGACAATAAGCTTTCGGGAGTATATATAAATATTGACAGCAGTAAATTTGAATCTATAAAGAGTAAGCTTAAGTCAATTTCACAAAATGACAATAGAATATTCTACGATTCACAGACAGATTATAAAAAGGAACTTGAAAGCCAGTATATGGGAATGCAGATTGTTGCAATGAGCTTTATTGGTATTATAGCCCTTATTGGAGTTTTAAATCTTATAAATACTATGATTACAAGCATACTTACAAGAAAAAAGGAATATGGAATGTTTCAAGCTGTTGGACTTTCAGATAGAGAACTTCGTAAGATGCTTCAAATTGAAGGAATGTATTACTCTCTGGGAAGCTCCTTAATATCTATAATTTTTGGAACATCTTTAGGATATTTGTGTTTTAAATTGTTTAAAAAAGCTGAAGGATATTATGTAGAATATAAATTGCCACTAGGTTCAATTTTAGTACTGATTTTAGTTTTTACTGTAATCACAATAATTATAACTTATTTAATTGAAAATAAATTAAAAAAGGAATCAATAATAGATAGAATAAGATATAGTGAATAATGAACAATTTAGTATAATTAAGTTTTTATTTAGAAATTTTATATAAGGTTTCTAAATGAAAACTTTTATTTATATGTATGATATAATTGGATTATGATAGATTATAAAGTTAGCTGCAGAATACATGGTAACTAATGTGTAGTTAAATTATCAGTATATTTGATTGGAGGTAAAAATGGAGGACTTAGATTTATTTAAAGAAATATGCGAAGCTCATGCACCAAGTGGTAGAGAAGACTGGTTGTATTCTATTATAGAAGATAATTTTAAACAATTTGGAGATATAACTATAAGTAAACTCAATAATATGTATATACATAAAGAGGGCAAAACTTCTAGCAAATTAATGATAATGTCTCATGCAGATGAAGTTTTTTTAATGGTAAAAGAAATAACAAAAGAAGGTTTCATAAAATTCAAAGGATTAGGAATAGATGCCAAAAGCCTTGTTGGTCAAGAAGTTATCATTCATGGAAAAGAAAATGTATCTGGAGTTGTGGCGTTAAAATATGATTGTGGTTATAAGGGAAAAAACAAAGTCACTATGGAAGACTTATATATAGAAACGGGATTTTGTACCGAAAAATTAAAAAGCTTTGTTAAGATAGGAGACTACGTTACTTTAGATAAAAAAATGCTAGAACTTTTAAATGGCAATGTAAGTTGCAAATCCATAGATAATAGAGCCAGTATTTCTGCTATGTACGTTTGTGCACAAGAACTTAAAAATGTAAATCCAGATTTAGATGTTTATTTTGTATGTTCTTGTCAGGAAGAAGTGGGCCATAGGGGAGCTAAAATGGCAAGTTATGAAGTTAAACCTGATATAGCTGTAGCAATTGATGTTACTTTTGATGGAGGAATTTTAGGTGATGGAGATAGGGAAAATAAGCTGGGGGCAGGACCTGTTATATGTATAGGACCTAATATACATACTAAACTTAGAAATAGAATAATTCAAACTGCAGATAAATATAATATTCCATATCAAGTTGAGGTTGAACCAGGAAATACAGGAACTGATGCCTGGGATATTCAAACTGCAGAAGGGGGAATACCGACACTTCTTATATCTATTCCTATAAAGTATATGCATACTTCTGTAGAAATGGTTAATTTGAAAGATATAAAAAACACAGGAAGACTTTTGGCGAGGTTTATTCAAGAGTTAAAAGAGGATGAATTGGAGGGATTATTTTGCTTTTAGAAAAACTATCTAACTGTATAGGGCCTTCTGGTTATGAAGAAGAAATTAGAGATGTAATAAAAAATGAATTGTATACATTTACTGACGATGTGGATGTAGATAGAATGGGAAACGTTATAGTTCATAGTGATGGTAATGATAATTCTTCACCTAAAATAATGATAGCCTCTCATATGGATGAGAGAGGTCTTATAATTACATCTTATAATGATGATGGAACTCTAAAATTTTCAACTTTAGGTAAAATGGAGAAAAATGCGCTGCCTTGTAAAACTGTTTTAATTGGAAACAAAAAAGTACACGGTGTTATAGGTATAAAACCAATACATCTTCAGGATAAAAGTGAAAGGGATAAAAATATATCCTATGATGATATGTGTATAGATATTGGAGCCTCAAGTAAAGATGAGTGCAGGAAAGTTATTGCACTTGGAGATTTTGCAGTGTTTGACAATAGTTTTTCTAAGTTTGGAGACAATTTAGTAAAAGGTAAGGCTTTAGATAATAGAATAGGATGTTCTATACTTTTAGAATTATTAAAGGAAAAATATGAGTGTAATTTATATGGAGTGTTTTATGTCCAGGGAAATATAGATAAAAGAGGAATTTATACTGCGGCTTATAATATTAAGCCTGATATAATAATAGATTTAGATACTATAAATAGTACTGATGGGGAAGGTGTACCAGAATATTTAAAAACAAATGAACTTACAGGAGGTCCTGTGATACCTTTTAATATGGAAGAGGCTATATTTAATAGAGACATTGTAAAGTCTATTAGAAATAAGGCAGACAATATGGGAATTGTTTACAAAAGAAGTATAAGTGCTAAGGATACAAGTAAACTTAAACAAGATCGTTTACCTATTAATAACTGCAAGACAGCAGCGGTATTAATACCGTGCAAACATATGGATTATAATATTTCAATATGCAGCTTAATGGATTATGAAAGTACTTTAACTTTGATAAAAAGTTATTTGTCAGATTTATAGATGATAATTTAAAATATTGAGGGGTGAAATTTTTATGGATAAACTTCTAATAAAATTAATGAATTCCTTTGGGATTAGTGGTAAAGAGGATGAAGTGAGGGAAGTAATAAAGGAACGTTTAAATGAAATCAATCAAGATATGCAAGAAGATGATATAGGTAATGTAATAGTAAAATTAGGTTCAGGTGAAACTAAAATAATGTTATGTACTCATATGGATTCTGTAGGTTTTATAGTAAATCATATAGATGATGATGGCATGATAAGAGTGAGCAACATAGGAAATTTTAAAAAAGAAGATATATCTCATAGTTTCATAAGGTTTGATAATGGAACCTTGGGGAAAATATATACTTCTGTAGAAGGCGAGTTTGTTGATATAGGCGTAAATGAAAAGGAAGATGCTTTAAAGAAAGTAAGTGAAGGGGATATGGCATCTCTTGTAGGACCATATCTAAGCGTAGGCGACAACAATGTTATAAGTCCACTTCTACATAATAAAGTAGGATGCTACATACTTTTAAAGCTTATAGAGTATGTAAAAGTAGAAAATGTGGAACTTGATTTCGTATTTGCATCTCAAGGTGAAATAGGAGGAATAGGTGCGAGAATTGCTGCAAATAATATAAATCCTGATTATTGCATAATAGTTGGTACTGAAAATGCCACAAATGCGGATAAAAGAAAAAACAACATAAATATAGATGGCGGACCAGTACTTAAAATTATGGATAGTTCTCTTATAATGCATAAAGATATAAAAGATATTTTAGAAAACTGTGCTAAGCTGTCAGGAATAAATCTACAATATAGTATAAGTACTGGTAGATCTGAAGGGGAACTAGTACATAAAGAGAGAATTGGAATAAGGACTGGAGAAATTGCAGTACCATGTAGATATAAGTATTCTGCATCTGAAATGGTATCTATAAATGATATAGAAGATACTATAAAAGTATTAAAACAATTAGAAAACTTTAAGGAAACTACATAAATAATGAAAAGTTGTAAAGTAAAAAAACTAAATGAATTTTGGTTATAATGTGGATGATTGTAATATTTGCTTTTTCTAATGAATTAGCAGTTGTGTCAGATAAAAAAAGTAAATTCATAATATACTTAGCTCAGAACCTAGGATTAAATTTAAATAGTGTTTTTGGTAACTTAGCTAACTTTATAGTGAGAAAAATCTCTCATTTTATGGAATACTTTATATTGTGTGTTCTGCTGTTTAATAGAGAAAAGGCATTTATAATTTCAATTGCAATATTGATTTTGTATGCATCGTTAGATGAAATTCATCAAATATTTATATCAGGGAGATTAGCTAGGATAGGAGATGTATTTGTAGATGCTGCAGGAGGAATTATAGGATTATTAGTGAGTAACTTTTTTAATAATATGCATATTATTAAAAAAGAGCTCTAAATATTACTTAGAGTATCTTTTAAATTTTCCCAATCATTTTCATACATCAATTTAAAATCTGCATTTCTATTATAAGTTAAAGCAGATGGATGATACATGGGGAATATATTTTTTTTCAAATCTTGATTAAAATAAATTTTCCCATGACATTCACCTATGGAATCAAATTGAGTAAATCTCTTTAAAGGAGTATTTCCTAAAGTTACAATTATTTTGGGGTTAACCAGTTCAATTTCTCTATTTAATATATCTTTAAACAGAGAAATTTCACAAGTCTTAGGTGGTCTATTGCTTATAGTTTTTCTTCCGTTTTTTGCTTGGCTTATTTTTATTGGTCTCAAAAAGCAAGTGTTAGTTATTCTAATGTTGTCTCTTTTTAAACCTATGGAATTTAGATAATTTTCAAAGGTTTTTCCGGCCATCCCCACAAAAGGTTTTCCTTGTTCTACTTCAGTTTTGCCTGGAGCTTCGCCTATGAATAGTATATTACAGGGAATTGGTCCACTACCAAAGATGTATCCAGCAGTAGGTGTAGCATTGTAACCATCACATATCTTTTTTATTTTTTCTATAAGTTCTTTTTCAGCATTCATGAAAGAAACCTCTCTTTTAACTAATTTATAAATCTTAATTATATTTTAGCATATAAAAAATAAAATTTTCTACTATTATATAGTGCGTACACTTTTTAAATTGTATGCATACATTTTAAAAAGTATAGAGTCAATGATATAATTCTAATTAAAATTATTAAAGAGGTGATTTTTATGAAAGTTCCATATGTAATGACACCTGGACCTACCGAAGTTAGGGATAATGTTAGATTTGCTAGAAGTCAAAGGTGCACAAATCCTGACTTAGACATTCAATTTTATGATTTTTATAAGGAAACTTGTGAAGATATAGCTAAATTTTTAAATACTAAAAATGAAGTTAGAATATTAAGTGGAGAAGGAATACTTGGACTTGAAGCAGCTTGTGCTTCTCTTACAGAAGAAGGGGATAGGGTACTTGTAATTGATAACGGCATATATGGTGAAGGTTTTGCCGATTTTGTAAAACTCTATGATGGAGAAGTAGTATTTTTTAAGGGAAATAGAAAAAGAGAGATAGATGTGGATGAATTACAGAAATTCTTAGATAAAGATAATAACTTTAAATATGCAACAGTTGTTCACTGTGACACCCCTTCTGGAGTGTTAAATAATATATCTAAAATATGTCCTATGCTTAAAGAAAAGGGCATAGTAACTGTAGTAGATAGCGTATCTGCTATGGGAGGAGAGAAGTTAGAGGTTGATAATTGGGATATAGATATAGTTGTGGGTGGATCACAAAAGTGTATTTCAGCTCCTCCGGGACTTACGTTATTGAGTATAAGTGATGACGCTTTTCAAACTATGAAAAATAGGAAGAAAACAATAAAATCTTTTTATTGTAATTTACTAGTTTGGCAAAATTACTATGAGAATAAGTGGTTTCCATATACACCTCCTATAAGTGATATAGTTGGACTAAAAGCAGCGATAGATAATCTTTTAAAAGATAAAGATATTTTAAAGAGGCATAGTAAAATAGGTAGAAGCGTTAGGAAAGCTGTTAAAGAGGCAGGTCTCGGTCTTTATACTGAAAATGGATATTCCAATACAGTTACTGCTATTGAGGTTCCAGAAGGTATAGATGAAACTAAGCTTAGAAAATATATGTTGGATAACTTTAATGTTTTAATAGCAGGATCTTTTGGATATTTACAGGGGAAGGTAATAAGAATAGGGCATATGGGTGAAAATGCAAAGAAAGATATGGTGAGTTATACTTTATATTCTTTACAAAAATCTCTAGAAAAATTTCAATTTTATTGCCAGTGTGATATGGCTAATTGTTTTTTAAATAATGTTGAAAGTTTTAAATAATAAGAAGATGACAGTTTTATTGGGACACTAGTATTTATGTTGTTGCATTAAAGAATCAACATAACCTAGTGTGTCAGTATAAGAATATTTAAGAAATGAGTATTATGGAGTATATATTAGAAGATAATTTTATATAATGGTCCTATTTTTAAATTATGTATATAGGCAATGTGTTAAAATAGCAAATGTCGTCATCAAGCGAGGACATTAATTTGAAAATATCAAATTTAATATCTCATGCAATTCAAAATTAAATTTTGAAAAAAAGATGTTGACAAAGTAAGGAATACATGATAAACTATAAAAGCTGTCGAGA
>DAISLB010000057.1:0-12640 GCA_036820645.1 Clostridium sp. | reverse complement strand
AATTTTCATAAGTAATATTTTCATATGTTTCACCATCTTTTCATTATAAGTATAAGTTGCTTTCTATTTTCCTGTCAAATTCTAATTATAGAAATAGTTTTACATAATTTTATCCGATGGCTACCTACTCTTCTATCAAAGTGGGAGATAACAGTAGCTACGTCCCTGGATAATTCATCTAAACTTAGTGGGAGAAACAAAACTCTAAAGAGAAAGCGATTCACTTTAAATCAAAAATTTAAGTTCTCTGCTTGCACACAGCGAAAGCGACTATCACCAAATCAAAGATTTGGGATATCTGCTTTTCCCACTAAGCAAGATTCATTGATAACACAAGCAATATTTTTAATTATTGCCATTTGATTAGGTAAATTTCCAATTTCAATTTTAACTTCTATTAATTTGTGAGTTATATCTTGATTTATTTTATATATAGTTTTTTAACGAATCTCTATTAATTTTTCTTCTTAGCAGATTGCAATTTACAATGGGAGAAATATTATTATACATTGCCGAAATACTAAAATGCAGCACCATCGAAGCAAAGCTTCAATAAGTACTGCACGCTATCCACTATTAACTATTAATTTTTAACTAACTATACTTGTCTCATAGCTCCTCTTTTCAAAGCTACATTTATTATATTAAATAAAATTGCTCCTGCTATAGTATTTATAACTGCAGCTGGTAAAACTACAGATATAAATAATGCTGTAAAACTTGTCTTTAATCCTACTGTAAGAAGTACTACCATTAAAAATGTAGAACCACTTATAATTGTACCTACAGCAGTAACTAATAGAATAGTTATTTGATTGTTTATTCTATCTCTAAGAGGTTTTATAAGTACAAACATTACGTTTATAGTTATAAATTTGTCTATTACATTTGCAAATTGCCCACCGGGGAAAGCAGTAGTTGCAGCTGCCAGAATACCTGCTACAATACCTGCACAAAGGCATGTCTTATACTCCCTATTAAACACAAGTATTATAAAAAGCATTGCAAGAGAAAGATCTGGTTTCATTCCAAGTATAAGTGGTGGTGTAATCTGATGCAGTACTGCACCTATAGCAAGCAGTATAGAATTTATAATCATCTTTTTTAAGTTCATATTTGCACTCTCCTTAAAATTAAATTTGAAATATTCCTACTAATTTGAATATTTTTCAAATTAAAAATATAATTGATATTATAACAATTATCTATAAATAAATTTTCTTTATTTTTCTTTCACAACATAGCATACACCACCTATATTTCTTTTTAACCAACTTTATTTTTTAATAAAAAAACTCCATCCTAAAAACTAGGACGGAGATATCCGCGGTACCACCTAAATTATACTTTAAAAAGCATCTCTTTTTTCAGACACTAACATGTCCTATCCATTATAACGTATGGTTTACGTTAACCACTACTCTTCGCTTTGCGAATTTCAATTTACTCCTATTAGGTCCATTCACAACATATAATAGTATCGAGATCACACCATTCTCAACTCTCTGTAACCTTAATAATATTGCTACTATTCCTCGTCAAAGGATTTATTATTAAATTAAATATATGTTATCACTTATTTCTCTTCATGTCAATAAGTATTTTCATTTTTATTTAACACCGTAAGCTGAATTAGCATTTTCATTAAATATTTGTCTGTAACAATAGTTTATTATGTCACTTCTCTTTATGATACCTATAAATATATCTTTATCATCTATTACAGGTACAAAATTTTGATTTACTGCAAGTGATACCAGGTCTTCCATGTTAGAATTAATTCTCACTGGTTTATTGTGCATACGTCTAGAAATTTGTTTCAACAACACTTTACTGGTATTTTTAAAATTCAAATCCGGAGTATTTTTTAGTTTCCACAACAAATCCCCTTCTGTCAGAGTTCCTACATACTTGCCGCAACTGTCAATTAATGGAATTGCCGTATATCTGTGCCTTTCCATTCTTTCCAGTGCCTGTCTCATAGTTGAATTTGGAGTTTCACAAACAACTTCCTCTTTAGGTGTTAGAAAAAATGCTATATTCATATATCTTTCTACTCCTTAATATCTTTATTTTAAATATACTATTTAAATTTGAAATTATACAATCTTAGAATCAAAAAACTTAATTACCTTAATTACGAGGTCAATCATTATTAATCTTAAGAAAAAATAATAATTGACCTACACTATATTATCTTGAACATTCGGCCTCTACTTGAAGTAACTTCTTAAGTACTTCCTCTATATCATTTTTCAACTTTTCATCAATTTCAACATTATCGTTGTTTACAGCGTCTACAGTAAGTTTTAATCCCTTAGTTATATTACTTATTTCCTCCAACGTTAACAGCATAAGTACATTCTCTTTCATGTTAATAACCCCCTTATCTAACTTAATTTTTTTAGAAAGCGACTTACATCCATTATCCCTTTTAATATATTTCGTAAAATTTAAGTTAATATAAAGCGTTTATCGAGAGATAACTTTTATTTTAAAAAATCTATATTTATACTAAATGATAAGTTTCAATACTTATTCACTTATCTCCAGATATTTAACAGCATGAAACATACATTTCAAAGGCTGTGTTGTTAAAAGTTTCCTATAAAATCATAATATTCTTCAGGCATGCATTCTGTGTATCTCTTTTTCCCCATTAATATATATATAACATCAAAATTTCTATATCCTTCTTTATATAATTTATATTCCTTTAGAAGTTTTTTTAACATTCCTTTATTTATTTGTAGGAGATTAACTAATTGATCCAACGTATAAAACTCTTTGCAAAGCAATTCTTCAAGCTTTTGCTGCATTTCTACCTTATACAACAAGTCCAATTTTCTATTCTTGTGAGGCCCACTCTTTCCTCTATGGTGTTCTGAACAAAGATATTTAAAGTTCAAAGGGAAATCCACTCCTCCCTGAGATCTATAAATTATATGATGCTTATCCGCTGGTTTACCACATATTTGGCATTTTAACAATTTATTACCTCCTAATTATATTATAGTGGATTTTTTATTATATTTTATATTATTATTATAGCACAGGTTTTATAGTATTACACTTATAATAAATTATAAAAATGCTATAATTTTCATATAAAAAGCGTATATTATCCACCTATAAAAATCAAACTATCATTATAGGTAACTTACCAATTAACATAGAATTTAATAGGGAGGCATTTTGTCCATGCAAAATATTTTTTACATAATTTTTGTAATAAATGTAGTATTGTCCTTAGCTATTATAATGTTGGAAAGAAAAAATCCTGAAAAAACAATTGCATGGCTTCTGATTTTTATAGTTATGCCCCCTTTTGGTTTAATAGCTTACATATTTTTAGGGCGAAATTGGAAAAAACATAAACTTAACAATGAAACAACTGTAAATATAAAAGAGTTAATATATGAAGCAATTAAAAATGTAAAAGATACAACTTATGCTCCTTTAATTAAACTTGTTTCTAAAAATAGCGAATCTCCATTGTTTACAAACAATTCTATAAAGATATTCAAAAATGGAGTTGAAAAATTTAAATGTCTCAAAAAAGAGTTGCTAAATGCAAAACATCATATTCATATGGAATATTACATAATAAAAAGTGATGAACTAGGAAATGAAATAAAAGATATATTGATAAAAAAATGTTTAAGCGGTGTGGACGTACGTCTCATATTGGATAGGCTAGGATGTATAGGAATTGATAAAAAGTATATATGTGATTTGAAAAGTGCTGGAGTTGATGTGGTCCAATATTCTTACTTTCTAGCACCAATTTTAAAGCACATAAACACCCAGATAAACTATAGAAATCACAGAAAAATAGTAGTTATTGATGGAAAAGTAGGTTTTGTAGGAGGCATAAATATAGGGAATGAATATGTAGGAAAGAGCAAATATGGATACTGGAGAGACACCCATATAATGGTAAAAGGTGATTTTGTTTTGGGACTTCAAGCAGTCTTTGTAGATGACTTTGCCACAATAAAATCCGCTAATAAAGAATATTTCTTTTATAATGGAAATTTCAAAGAAATATTTCCTGAAATTCCATCATATAACAATGGTAATAAACTAATGCAGCTAGTAAAAAGTGGTCCAGATTCTGAATTTCCAGCTATTGAACAAGCCATTTTAAAGATGATTAGTATGGCAAAAGATCATATTTACATTACAACTCCTTACTTCATACCCACTGAAAGTATATTAAATGCAATTAAAATAGCTTCTTTAAGCGGAATAGACGTACGTATACTATTTCCTGGGAGATACGATCATATATTGGTGTACTATGCCTCAAGAACCTACCTAGCAGATTTAGTTAAAAGTGGTGTGAAAGTCTATTTTTATAATAAAAATTGTTTTATTCACTCTAAAACCACATCTATAGATGGTAAAATATGCACTATAGGTACTGCTAATATGGATATAAGAAGCTATGAATTAAATTATGAAATAAATGCAATGATATATGACGAAGATACCACAGTGGAGCTTGAAGATTTATTTTTGCATGATCTTAAAAACAGCAAGATAGTTAGTACTAAATACTTTGATAATTTATCTCTTTTTACTAAATTTTTTGAAGCTTTTTGCAAAATATTTTCTTCACTTTTGTAATCTATAAATGTCAAACGGAGTTTACCTTCATCTGATATTTATAGATCTATTTATCCGATGACTACCTACTGTAACACTCTCACTTTGATAGAAGTGGGAGTGTTACAGTAGGTACGCCCCTGGATAAGGGATATCTGCTTTTACTCTGTGAAAGCGACTATCACCAAATCAAAGATTTGGGATATCTGCTTTTACTCTGTGAAAGCGACTATCACCAAATCAAAGATTTGGGATATCTGCTTTTCCCACTAAGTAAGATTCATTAATATTTTCATTCAATTCGATTGTTATCTTCTTTAATTAATCCCTTCCTATACGCTATTAAGAGCTTTTCCAAATCAGCTATCTGTTTTGTCAGTTCTTTTCCAATGTCTGTATCTGCTACCCTCTTTCTCTTAGTTACATGTTCCAAAATCACTGTAGAAGATAAAATATCTTTGTCCTCTTCTATAGCATTTTTTATAGCAGAAAATGGTTCATGAGAAGTAAGCAGCAATCCATAAGAATTATATATCAAAGTATACCCTGCAATTCCAGTTTCAGGCTGATATGCCTTACAAAATCCTCCATCTATTACAAGGAGTCTTCCATTTGCCTTTATAGGACTTTCTCCTTGTTTGGTTTTTACTGGAATATGACCATTTATAATATGAGAGTTTTCTGGTGGCAAATTAAATTCTGCTAATATATTCTTGCACACATTCTCATCATCTCTATATTGGTAATAATAATTTTTCTTTTCATAGTGTGCTAACTTATCGTCAATAAAATATCTTTCAAAAGTTGTCATTCTAACTTTTCCAAATACAGGTGAATCTTCTCCACACCACATATACCACATCATATCCATACCATACTTTTTACTTTCTGTATTATTCTTAAAGAAAAAAGCATCCCTTGCTAAACGATCATACCTATCTAAAAGCTCTCTGCCACTGTAATTTATCTTTCCTATTTTAACTTCTCTAAAACTACCGTCTTTATTCAGCGGAATACAACCATGATATAGAAGATTTGAATTATATACCAGGTATATGCTGCCTTTACTATACAAGAATTTAATATGCCTTTGAAGTTTCTCACTATTTACAAAAGAACTAGTTAATTTTTTAATTAGTTCTTGTTCCCTATCCGTAAGTTTATATGGATCGTTCCAGTCTATAGTAGGAAAATTAGTATCATTTAATTTATAATTATGTCCATATATATTTATTTCCCACTTTTCGGTATCTATTTTATCAAGTAAAAGTCTATCATCCATCTTAAATTCAGGATGTCTTTTTATTATTTCAGCTTCCAATTTAAATTGTATTATAGCTATCGCCTTGTGCATTCTCGCTAATAAATTAAGTTCATTTTTGCTTATATCCTTGTCTAAAGTCTTAGGAATAAAATCCTTACAAGGATCATCACTGTAAAATTCAAGGGCAAAAGTAGCAAGAGGGAGTAAATTTATTCCATAACCATCTTCAATAGTATGCAAATTAGCATATCTAAGTGATATTCTCAGCACATTAGCTACACAAGCCTCGCAACCAGCTGCTGCTCCCATCCACAGCATATCATGATTTCCCCATTGAATATCCACGGAATGATGTTTCATAAGGGCGTCCATTATAATCTCGGCACCTGGTCCCCTGTCATATATATCTCCTATTATATGGAGCCTGTCTACAACTAGCCTTTGTATTACATTTGAAATAGCTATAATAAATTCAGGAGCACGATCTATGTCTATTATAGTTTTTATTATACCATTGTAATAAGGTTGTTTATCTACCTTATCATCCTGATCGTGAAGCAGTTCCTCTATTATATAGGAAAAATCCTTTGGAAGTGCCTTTCTCACTTTAGATCTTGTGTATTTTGAACATACATTTTTACACAATTCAATTAATTGATACAAAGTTATTCTATACCATTCTTCTAAATCGTGTTCTTTCTCCTTAATCAACTCTATTTTTTTCTCAGGGTAATATACAAGAGTTGCAAGTGATGCCTTCTGTTCTTCCCTCAGTGAATTTCCAAATACATCATCAATTTTCCTCTTTATTACACCAGATGCATTCCTAAGCATATGGGTAAAAGATTCATACTCTCCATGAATATCGCTTATAAAATGCTCTGTAGCTTTTGGTAAATTCAATATAGCTTGAAGATTTATAATTTCAGTACTGGCGCTGGATATTGTAGGATATTCTCTAGATAATAATTGAAGATATCTTAAGTCTTTTTCTATTATATCTAAATTATTCTCATCATAGAAAATCATGATCATTTTCTCCTTTTTAATATATACAATTTATTTAATTTATAACGCTAATAATGATATACTATATATATTATAGTATATCATTATTAACATGTATAGTACAAATTGTATACTTAGTATAACCCATAATAGCATATTTTCTTATTTAAAACTGCTAATATCAAGCTCACTATATTGTATTAAAAAAATTTTTAAATTATTCACAATTATTTTTATTTCATCTTTTGAATCTGACTCTATATTGAGACACAATACTGGTTCATGGAGAGAAATTCTAAGGAGAAACCATCCATCTCCACTTAATTTATCACAATTTACTCTAACTCCTTCATAATTGTTAGGCGTTTCACTCCATCCATTGATTTTTTCTACATACCTCTTTAAATCATCCAGTATCTTATATCCATAATCTTTAAAATTACGGTTTAAAATATTAAACCTAAGCTCTAAACTTTCAGGTGAAATCTTTAGATTTTTTATTAAGTCCTCTATACTTTTACCTTGTTTATGAAGTTTAGCCATTTTTACTAGTATTTTAGATATCAAATAAGCTCCATCATCTAAAAAGTAATTTTCTTTAAGTGCTGCATGTCCTGAAGTTTCAATTGCCAGATAGCATTTTTCACCTTGCCCATTTAGCCTTATTCCTTCATTTATTACATTTCTATAACCTCTTTTGAATCTATGATGTTTTCCACCTAAATCTTTAATAAATTCACTTAATCCATTTGAAGTTACAGAATCAGTTACTATAGTAGTGCCTGGATGTTCATCCAAAATTATAGAAGATATTAAAGCTATTAGAGAGTTTCTGTTTATATCCATTCCTCCAGCATCTACAATAGCTGCCCTATCTACATCTGTATCAAACACTATGCCAAGATCCGCTTTATTTTTAAGTACTGCCTTTCTAATGGAATCCATGGCTTCTTTCGATTCAGGATTAGGAATATGATTGGGAAATCTTCCATCTGGATTAATAAACTGACTTCCTTCAACTTCTGCCCCTAATGTTTTTAAAACTTTGCTTGCAAAAAAGCCTCCTGCTCCATTACCTGCATCCACAATAATCTTAAATTTTAAAAGAGGCATTTCATAATTTTCATTTGAATTTATACCTTTTCTAATTTTTTCAACCAATAAACTTGAATATGTGTCAATGAAGTCAATTTTAGAAATTTCTCCTTTATAAGAAGGATATTTAAAATCTTGTTTTGCAGCACTATCTAATATGTATTTTATATCCTCTTTCTCACATCCACCATTTTCAGTGAAAAACTTTAACCCATTGTGATAATAAGGCAAATGGCTTGCCGTTATCATAATAGATCCATCACATTTATAATTATCCAGTACAGTAGTCATAAACATAGCTGGAGTAGTACAAAGTCCACAGTCATATATGCTGCATCCCCAATTTACAAGTTCATTTAAAATAACCTCTTTAATTTCAGGTCCTGATAGTCTGGAATCCATGCCTACTGCAATTTTTATTTTTTCTTTTTTTATATTTTTTTTGTCTTTAAGCCATTTCATAAACCCACCTGCTATGGCCTTTACTTCTACAGCAGTCAAATTAACTTTCTTTTCGGGATTTTCAATTGCAATTCCCCTTATATCCGTACCATTTTGCAATTTATGTAATTCTTCTACCATGTTCTTACCCCCTGTTCTTCTAAAGTTTGTATAGAATTTCTAAGTAAAATTACATATTAATTATATAATAAATACTTTCCTATAGATATAATTTATATTCACTTTATAGTTAAAACTCAAACATAAATAGCTTCTCTAACTAAAAAATAAACTTATGCGTAGAAATATTTAACCGTACTTGTGGTTGTAAAAATATTCGCAACATAAGTTTATTTTTCGTTTAGAGACTTTAACGCTTAAGCTTTTTCTACCTTCATTGCTCTCATAGAATTTAACACTGCTATAAGAGCTACTCCTACATCTCCAAAAACCGCTTCCCACATATTAGCAATTCCTACAGCTCCTAAAACTAAAATTACCAGTTTTACTCCAAGTGCAAACACTATATTTTGAGATACTATTTTTTTAGTTTTCTTAGCTATTTTAATAGCAGTTACTATTTTTGAAGGTTCATCTGTCATAATAACTACATCTGCAGCTTCAATAGCAGCATCTGAACCAATACCACCCATAGCAATTCCAATATCTGCCCTAGCAAGCACAGGGGCATCATTTATTCCATCTCCTACAAAAATCATCTTCCTATTAGAAGACTTTCTATTTATTATCTCATTTAATTTTTCTACTTTTTGATCTGGAAGAAGCTGCGTATAAACCTCATCCAATCCCAATTTATATCCTATGGTTTCTCCAATTCTGTTATTATCTCCCGTAAGCATAACAGTTTTCTTTATTCCCATGTTCTTTAACATTTTAATTGTCTCTTTAGAATCTTCTTTTATTTCATCAGATATTACTACATACCCCATATAGATTTTATCTAATGCAACATGGACTACAGTTCCAATAACTTCTGACATATCATAATTTATCTTTTCTCTTTCCATAAGCCTGGAATTTCCTGCAAGAACTTCTCTTCCTTCTACCTTTGCCTTAATACCATTACCTGAAATTTCAGCATAATCACTTATCAAATCTCTATCTATATTTTGGCTGTACTGTTTCACTATAGATAGAGCTATAGGATGATTGGAATACGATTCTACAAAAGCTGCATATTTTAAAATATCTTCCTCTCTAAATCCATTAAAGCCCTTTATTTCCGTAACTTTAAATATTCCTTTGGTAAGGGTACCTGTCTTATCAAACACTACCGTATCTACACTATTTAAGGCCTCAAGGTAATTTCCACCTTTTACAAGGATCCCATTTTTAGAAGCTGCTCCTATTCCTCCGAAGAATCCAAGCGGTACTGAAATAACCAGTGCACATGGACAGGAAACTACTAAAAATACAAGAGCTCTATAAATCCATTTAGAAAAACTTTCCCCTCCCATTAAAAATGGAGGCAATAAAGCTAATCCTACTGCAAATGCTACAACTAAAGGTGTATAATATCTAGCAAACTTTGTAATAAAATTTTCTGTGGGAGCCTTTTTACTGCTGGCATTTTCAACTAAATCCAATATTTTAGCTACAGTAGATTCTTCAAAACTTTTAGTTACCTTCAAAGTTAAAACTCCATTTTTATTTATATATCCACCAAGCACTATATCCTTACATCCTACTTCTTTTGGAAGAGATTCTCCAGTTAATGCAGAGGTATCTACCATAGATTCGCCTTGTATAATTTGTCCATCTAAAGGTATTTTTTCACCTGGTTTTACTAAAATAAGCTCTCCTATATTTACATCTTCAGGATTCATCTTTTTTAATCCTGATTCAGTCTTTACATTTGCAAACTCAGGTTTTATATCCATAAGGTCAGCTATAGATTTTCTTGAATTATTTACTGCTTTATCTTGAAAATATTCCCCTATTTTATAAAATAGCATGACAGCAACGGCTTCAGGAAACTGTCCAATTACAAAAGCTCCTATACTTGCAATGCACATTAAAAAATTTTCATCAAATACCTGTCCCCGGAAAATATTTTTAACTGCTTTCCAAAGTATATCTTTTCCAATAGCAATATAACTTAAAAGAAAAAGTGTACATTCAATTTCAAATGAAAATTTAAACACTATGCCAGTAATATAAATCAAAATTCCAACTACTGAAATTATAGTTTCAATTTTTTTATTTTTTTCTTTTGGTAATTCCTCAATTTTCTTTGATTTTTTATTAACTTCATATATAATTTTTACATCTGGTTCTAATCTTTTAACTATAGATTTTATATTTTCCACAGCGTTATTAAATTTTTCTTCATCATACAATTCAAATTTAAGCTTTTTAGACAAAAAATCCACAGAAGCATTCTTTATTTCGGGCATTTCATTAATTTTGTTTTCTATTTTTGCAGCACAGTGTGCACAATCAAGTCCATCGAGAATGAATTCTTTTTTAGTATAATTATTTTTTAATTTTCTATTATCTTGTAATTTTACTTCCATAGTATTGTTCATGCTAATCTACCTCCCAGATTTACTAATATATGCTCATGTGTTCATATGTTTTAAGTATAATTCAATATGTTTTAGTTGTCAATAAGATTTAATCAAAAAAAAGATAGCACTATATATGAGGGGTCTAAGCAAAAAAATCAACTTATACTCCGGATATATAGTGCTATTTTTGATCTAATACAAAATCTATTGCATTGTCCATTATAAAATACTTTATTCTATCCTTCTTCTATACTTGTCACTTCATAGCCTGCATCTTTAACAGCAGATTCTATGTCAGAGTTATTTACCTCTTGTAAGCATTTTACCACTGCAGTTTTACTATCCAAGTCAACTTTAACACCTGAAATTCCATTTACCGATTCTAAAGCTGACTTAACGTGATCCACACAATGATTACAACTCATACCTTCTACATGTACAGTCTTTTTTATTTTATTTTTAAAAAACATATTTAACACACCTTTCTTATATTTATTGTAGACAAGAATGCTTATACATAAGCTTCCAGTTTATCTACAAAATAAAATTACTAATTTTGCTTAAACTTAAAATTTTATTAGTTATTAATAATTATTCTTTACACATATTATACTCCTTTTTGTAAAAAATTTATTAAAATTATTTTTGATGAATATTTATCTACAAATATGATCTGCAATAACTTATTCCAAAATAAATGCAAATAAGGCATATAAAAAATAATTTAATTTGTTTTTTATATGCCTTAGATTTTTAAACGTAAATTTAATTATATATTTTTGTAGGTTTATCATCCAGATCTACTTTTTCGATATTTTCTGTATTTGGATTTACAAGGGCCACAGCTTTTTCCCTGCTTAAAGTTACCATAACATTTCCATTAGCTTTATCTATAGTAACATCAATAGGATATCTACCTACTCTTATTTTTTTTATACTTTTAAAACTTCTCATATCCACTACACTTAAAGTATCCTCTCCTGTATTTGCCACATAACAGTATCTTCCATCATAAGATATACAAAAATTCTTAGGTTTTCTTCCCACATCTATAGATTGAAGTACAGTGTAATTTTGAAAATCTATTAAAGATATATCATTGCTCTCTTTATTTGCTATAAGTGCATATTTTTTATCTGGAGTAAATCCAATTTTTGAAGGATGTTTGCCTACCTCTAATTTTTTTAAAAGTTTGTCATCCTTAATCTCATAAAATAAAACAAATCCTGTACCATCCTCATCTTTATCATTTGAAGCAACTACTACTAGGATTTTACCATCCGGTGAAATTTGAATGTCTTCTGCTTTACCTTCTACATTAATCTTACTCACAATCTGATTTGTAACCGTATCAATTTTACATATGGTTTTATCACCTGTAATTACAAAATAATACGACCGGTATTCCTGTAAATCTTTAGCCATAGAATTTGACTTGTATTCCATTATTATAAATCCACTGCTTAAAAAAAGTACTATTAAAAATAAAATAAAAAAAACCTTAAACCATTTCTGATGAGTCATAAGCACCACCTCATATATATTTTCTCTATTTTATTTTGTACCTTTTTTACCATATATATTCTCATTTATAATAACTTTTCAATTTTTATATAGATTTATTTATCTGACGGCTACCTACTGTAACACTCCCACGCACTCTGTGAAAGCGACTATCACCAAATCAAAG
>DAISLB010000056.1:0-13874 GCA_036820645.1 Clostridium sp. | reverse complement strand
GTAGTGTAGCGGAGAAAAATCCTCCTTCACTGTCCTCTGTCAATTGTCCTCTGTCCTCTCAAAAAAAGTTGCTTCGCATTGTTTTTATATTAAGTCAAAATTCCCTATGTATAAAAATTGAATAATTAGCCACTGCAGTCTACTAGATTCACTAAAATTTTCTTTTACTGTCTATAATAATAGTGACAGGTCCATCATTTTCTATACTTACTAACATATCTGCACCAAATTTTCCTGTTTCAACCTTGCCTACTAAATCCCTACATTTAGCTACAAATTTTTCATATATTTGTTCAGCTTCATCTCCACCCAAAGCTTCTATAAAGCTAGGTCTTCTACCTCTTCTACAATCTCCATATAAAGTAAACTGAGAAATTATAATTAGTTCTCCTTTTATATCCATCAAAGATTTATTGAGTTTTCCATTTTCATCTTCAAATATTCTGAGATTCAATATTTTGTCACTCATATAAATTATATCTTCATCACTATCTTCTTTAGATATTCCAAGGAGTACATTTAACCCTTTTTGTATTTGTCCTATAACTTTTCCTTCCACTTCAACTTTAGAGCTATTGACTCTTTGAACTACTGCTCTCATAATAACATATCCCCTTAATTTTTAGTTCTGAAAACTTGAATAACACCTTTTAATTTTCTAAGTTTTTTCATTACATCTTTTAAGTCATCCACATTTGATATTTTTAATTTTATATCTATAACAGCTAATCCATTTTTTACTGGCTTCGCATTTACAGCATAAAGTGTAGTGTTACTATTACTTATAACTTCCATAGATTGAGCCAAAAGTTTTCCCCCATCTTCAGCTTCTATTTTAATTTGAGCAATATACTCTGCCCCTTTTGGTTTTCCCCAGGAAACTTCAACCATCATGTTATCTTTATTTTTTAATAAAAATTCTACATTCCTACAATCCCTTCTATGGATTGACACTCCTCTACCCTTTGTTATATACCCTATTATATCATCTCCTGGAACAGGATTACAACACTTGGCAAATCTCACTAGTACATTGCTTTCGCCCTTTACTATTATCCCTGGTGACTTTTTTTTCGCTTTATGAGACTTGCCCATAGGTTGATTGAGATTTTCCTGAACCTTTTTCCAGTTAACTTCATCCAATTTTGAAGTTTTTATATAAATATCTTTTATTCTCAAAACTATAGTAGAAGGCGTTACAGCACCAATTCCTACAGAAGCATACAAGTCATCTATAGAATTCATATTATATCTTTTGAGTACCGCATTTATAATTTCTTTTTTTGCAATTTCTCCAAAATTACACCCCTGTTTTTTAGTTTCCTTTTCAAGGAGTTCTTTTCCCTTTACTATATTTTCCTCTCTTTTAGCCTTTTTAAACCAGGATCTTATCTTACTTTTTGCCTGGTTACTTTTTACCATATTTAGCCAATCAATACTTGGGCCTTTAGGTGTACTTGATACAAGCACTTCCACAATTTCTCCCGTCTTCAAATGATAATCTAAAGGAACCATCTTACCACTGACTTTTGCACCTACACAACTATTTCCTATCTCTGTATGTATCTTATAAGCAAAATCTATAGGGGTTGCTTCATAAGGTAAATTTATTACTTTTCCATTTGGAGTAAATACAAATACTTCATCTGAAAACAAATCTATTTTAAATCTTTCCATAAATTCTTCTGCATCTGAAGTTTCTCTCTGCCACTCCAAGATTTCTCTAAGCCAGGTAAGTTTCTTATCTATATCCTTTGCAGTATCAACACCCTCTTTATACTTCCAGTGAGCTGCTATCCCATATTCTGCAGTTTTATGCATTTCAAAAGTTCTTATTTGTATCTCAAAAGGTTTTCCCTGAGGTCCTATAACTGTAGAATGTAGTGACTGGTACATATTCGGTTTTGGCATAGCAATATAATCCTTAAATCTACCAGGCATAGGTTTATATATGGTATGTGCTATTCCAAGTGCAGCATAACAATCCTTTACTGTGTTTACCAAAATTCTCACAGCAGTTAAATCAAAAATTTGATCTATTGTTTTATTTTTCTTTACCATCTTTCTATATATACTATAAAAATGCTTTGGTCTTCCCTTAATATCCGAATCTATTCCTGATTTTGTAAGATTGTCTTTTAATTGCGATATTATTTCATCAATATATTTTTCTCTTTCTACTCTCTTTTCAGCAATTTTCCTAACTATAAAATAATATTCATTTTGATTTATGTATCTAAATGCCAAATCCTCTAATTCCCATTTAATTTTCGATATTCCAAGTCTATGGGCAAGAGGTGCATATATGTCAAAAGTTTCTTTTGCTTTTTCTTTCTGTTTTTTCACAGGTAAATACTTAAGTGTCCTCATATTATGAAGTCTATCTGCTAATTTTATAAGTATTACTCTTATATCATCTGCCATTGCAAGGAGCATTTTTCTAACGTTATCAGCTTGCTGCTCTTCCTTTGTTTTGCATTCTATTTTGCCTAATTTTGTAACACCTTCTACTAAGTTTGCAACTTCTACACCGAACTCTCTCTCTATGTCTTCATAGATAAATGGTGTATCCTCTATTACATCATGAAGGAGTCCAGCTACTATAGTGCTAGTATCGAGTCCCATTTCTGCCAATATATAAGCTACTTCTACAGGATGACTTATATAAGGTTCCCCGGATTCCCTTTTCTGTTTTTTATGAGCTTTATCGGCAAAATAATAAGCCTTTTCTACTATTTTTTTATCTACATTATTACAGTTTTTATCTATTAACTCCATTAATTTTTCTAACATACCGATACTCCCTAAAATCAATGGCTGGTTTAACAAACCAGCCATTATTTTTTACTAACATTATATTATATACTAAAAAAACTTGCAATTTGAAATTTTAGACATTATATTTAGTAAGAGAAATTACATCGTATCCTTCTAATTTTTTTCTACCTTCTAAATCCGTCAATTCTATCACAAATCCTATAGTAACAACCTCTCCACCTGCTTGCTCTACAAGTTTGACAACAGAAGCAGTAGTGCCTCCCGTTGCAAGTAAGTCATCAATTATTACCACTCTGTCTCCTTTTTTTATTGCATCTTTATGCATTTCAAGTACATCACTGCCATATTCTAAGTCATAACTAACACTAAAAGTATCATAAGGCAACTTTCCTTTTTTTCTTATAGGAACAAAACCTGCACCTATGGCATAGGCTATAGGTGCACCAAATAAAAATCCTCTTGCTTCAGGTCCTACTACTACATCAATATGTTTATTTTTTAAATATCTAGCTATTTTATTTACTGCATACTTAAAAGCTGTTTTATCACGCAGCAAAGTAGTTATATCTTTAAAACTTATCCCTTCTTTTGGAAATCCATCTATCACTCTTATTTTTTCTTTCAAATCCACTTGTAATTCCCCCCTAAAATAACTTAATCACTCCAATAAAAACTACTTTATCTGATGGCTACCTACTATAATACTCCCACGTACTCTGTGAAAGCGACTATCACCAAATCAAAGATTTGGGATATCTGCTTTTACTCTGTGAAAGCGACTATCACCAAATCAAAGATTTGGGATATCTGCTTTTCTATCAAAGTGGGAGATAACAGTAGCTACGCCCCTAGATAATTCATCTAAACTTAGTAGGAGAAACAAACTCTAAAGAGAAAGCAATTCACTTTAAATCAAAGATTTAAGTTCTCTGCTTTTACTCTGTGAAAGCGATTCGCACAAAATCATAGATTTTGGCTCTCTGCTTTTCCCACTAAGTAAGATTCATTGATAATTATATATTAAATACTGATATATATTCAAGCTTAAAAGATTTTCACCTCTGCAAAATCTCATTTTTTAAATATTTAGCTATTTGTTCTGCTCTATCCATATTTCCAGTTATAAAAAGTTCTACTGCAATTCTTGCATTATCTATATATCTCTTGTTCTTAATTGAACACATCATTCGACTTGATAGTTTGCGTACACTTTCCATATTCACACTGGAAATATTATTCACTTTAAGCAGTGCTCCTACCCCATAATTATTTGTATATTTTAAATAATACATACCTTCATCTACCATTATTTTATTTTCACCAGTTATATCAATTCCCCGAGAAAAGATCCCTAGAGCTACAAGATCTAAGTACTTGCTTATGTACTTCATATCATAATACATTGATATAGCCTGAGCTAACTTAAATATGACACCTACTGCTGTTAAATCTTTAAATGGATATGTACACTGCTTCTGATTTGGGTCCACGATAATAGCTTTCGGTAAAATTTCCCCAGATTTATGGTAATCTGTTATTATAACATCAATACCTAAAGTTTTGCATAATTCTATCTGTGAAACACTCTGGATCCCACAGCCAGCTGTTATTATGACCTTTGCCCCTAAAAATTTTATGTGGTTTTTTATTATATCTGACTTTATACTATAATCATTAATTTTATCAGAGATAAAATATTCTACATCTGCATTTAAATATTTTAACACTAATAACATCAATGACACCGAAGTTATACCATCCAAGTCGCATGTACCATAAATTACAATTTTTTCTCTCTCATTCACTGCTTTTATTATTCTTTTTAGAGCTTTCTCCATATCCTTTAAAAGAAAAGGGTTATGCATACCTAAAAAATTAAAATCCTGTATATTATTTTTTCGCATCTCCATAATAAAATCCTCCAAATTTATCGAAAGCACTTATATTATAAATGATATCGTCTTTTATTACAAATAGATTATGGTTAGATTATTTGCAATAAAAAAATCCAGAGTGACAATATACTCTAGATTTTTTATTTTATCATATTTAATGTAAATTTTATAGCTTATTCTCTTACTGTATGCAACTTTTTTTTATTTCGAAGCATATGTTTTTTTATAATTACCCAGCATGGACTAGCTATACATATGGAAGAATAGCATCCTGTAATTATTCCTATAAGTATTGGTTCTGAAAAAACTCTTACAGAAGGCACTAAAATATACACTGATGTTAAAGTTATTACGACAGTCAATACTGTATTTATAGATCTTGCCAATGTCTGAGTTACGCTGGCATCTGCAACAACTATAGGTTCCTGACCCCTCATGTATTTTTGATTTTCTCTTATTCTATCAAAAACAACTATAGTATCATGAACAGAATAACCTATAACCGTAAGAGCTGCTGCTATAAAGCTAGAATCTATAGAAACTCTTAGTACTGCATATACAGAAAGCATTACAAGCACATTGTGAGTTAAGGATATAATAGCTGCTATACCAAAACTCAATTCAAACCTTATACCTATGTATATAAACATAGCTATAATTGCCACTATGACAGCTTCTAAAGCTTTAACTCTTGTTTCTTTTCCTATAACCGCACCTATATTTTCTTGATCTACCAAACTACTTTTTTTATACTTTGCTTTTACAGATTTTACAATACTACTAACATCATTATTACTTAAAGTCGCAGCTTTTATAGATATAGACTTATTATCTACTTTATTGGATTGAAAATCACTTGAATATTTCTTTATTATATTATCTACATCCTGTTTATTAAAATCTTGACCCAAATTTATTTCAACTATAGTACCACCTTTAAAATCTAATCCATATTCAAGACCTTTAGTAGCCATAGTAAATATTCCAATTGCGATCACTATAAGGGATATAGTAAACCATATTTTTCTTTTTTCAATAATTTTATACATATTACTTTACTACCCCCTTTCTAAAGTCATGTACACCAAAGGTTCCAATGGTTTCCTTATGATTAAACCAACCCATACTAGCTAGTAACTTCATAAGAGTTCTAGTTACAGTTATAGCCGTAAACATACTTAAAACTGTACCTATAATAAGGGTAAGTGCAAATCCTTTTACTGCACCTGTACCAATATTATAGAGAACACATCCTGAAATAATGGTGGTTATATTTGAATCAAGTATTGAAGTCATAGCTCTTCTAAAACCTGCATCTACAGAGGCTTTAATGGATTTACCACTTTTAAGTTCCTCTTTGGTTCTCTCAAATATAAGTATGTTAGCATCTACTGCCATACCTACTGTTAAAAGAAATGCTGCAATACCAGCCAGTGTCAAAGTTACATTTATGTTGGCAAAAGCTGCTAAAACTATATATACATATAGTACAAGTGCTATATCTGCAACAAGTCCAGGTAATCTATAATATAAAAGCATAAATATCATTACTAGTCCTATACCTATTTTACCTGCCATTATACTAAGTGGAAGTGCATTTGCACCAAGAGAAGCTCCTACAGTTTTAACCTGGACTGGTTTTACTGTAACTGGAAGTGCACCTGACTTTATAAGATTTGCCGTCTTTTGAGCATCTTTCAAAGTCTGATTTTTGCCACTTATAATAGCTCTACCATCCGTTATATGTGCATCTACCTGTGGCTCCGACAATTTCTGGTTATCTAAATAAATGGTAATTATTTGTCCCATAAATTTTTGAGTAGCATCTGCAAATTTCTTAGTACCTGATTGATTCAACTCCAGATTTATTACACCTTGGCTAGCATTTTGAGAATCAATAGAAGCTGTGGCATTTTTTACATCTTTACCTGTAAGTATAGTCTTATTGTCCGGTCCAACAAATTTAAGTTCACCTGTTTTCGCTACACCATCTATTACTTCTTTTGCATCAAACTTTCCAGGTATGTCAATCCTTATCCTATTTTTTCCTTCTCTTACAACTGTAGTTTCACTTACACCCAATTTATTAACCCTTAGGGAAAGCATCTCCACTGTCCTATTTATAGTATCTTGATCTACATTTTTCGATTGTATTTCTTCAAGTACAGAAACTCCACCTTGAAGGTCAAGTCCCTTGGTTATTACTTCACTAAATGGCTTTAATTTATATCCACCTAAAGTTATTCCATATGCTCCAGTATAAGCTAAAAAGCCTATTAAAATTACGCATAGAAAGAAAACTACGGTACTTTTAGCCTTAGATTTCATTTTTATCCTCCTTTGTCAGTAACCAAATATCTTTATCCTCATCTGTTTACATTAGCAATTATATTACTTAAAAAAAATACCGTCAATACACATATTACAAATAAAGTAATATGATGTATTAAGTTTTTGTAAAATGTTATTACTATTTTTTCAAAATTCTGCATTTAAGTGCAATAGCACATTCAATTCTCTTTTTTTGCATTTTACATCCAAGACTATACGGTATATTCATATTTTTATTAAAATTATAATTATTTGCCTGACAGCCACCGCTGCAGTAAAATCTTGCCCAACATTTTCTGCATTCAGGTTTATTATATATATGGGCAGACTTAAATTGTTTAGAAATATCTTCTCTCAAGTTGTTAACATCTCTCAGATTTCCCATCTTAAAAGCTTCATTACCTACAAATTGATGACAGGGATATATATCTCCATCTGGTGTTATAGCTACATACTCATGTCCTGCTCCGCATCCTGATATTCTTTTGTATACACAAGGTCCCCCTGTAATGTCTACATTAAAGTGATAAAATTTAAACTTTCCTCCTTCCTTGTTTCTTCTAATCATTTCCTCATACAATTTATCATATTGTTCATAAATAACTGGAAGGTCCTCTTCTCTAAGAGACAATGGATCATCCGCTGGAAGTACTACAGGTTCTACAGATATTTCATCAAAACCCTGAGCTGCAAGATATTTTATATCTTCGAAGAAATCAGTATTATTTCTGGTAAAAGTACCTCTAGCATAATATTGTTTAGACTTGTCCCTCATTTTTACCATCTTTTTTATTTTAGGTAGTATGGAATCAAAGCTTCCACTTCCATCAATTCTAACTCTTACTTTATCATTTACTTCTTTTCTTCCATCAATACTGAGTACTATATTTCCCATGTTTTTATCAAGATAATCCATTATCTCATCATTTAACAGGGTAGCATTAGTAGTCATTGTAAATCTTATATTTTTATTGTGTACTTTTTCCTGTTTCTTAGCATACTCTACAATTTCCTTTACTGCATCAAAAGCCATAAGGGGTTCTCCCCCAAACAAATCAACCTCTATGTTTTTCCTAGGTCCTGATTTTTCTATGACAAAATCAATAGCCTTTTTTCCTATTTCTGCAGACATGAGTTTTCTGCATCCTTTATATTCACCCTCATCTGCAAAACAATATTTGCATCTTAAATTGCAATCATGGGCAATATTAAGGCATAAGGCTTTTATAAATGAAGGTGCACTTTCATTCTTTTTTGCAATTTCTTCATATAAATCTTTAGAATACAACAATTCTTCTTCTATTAACTGTTGTATCTCGCCATAAGCCTCCACAATTTCTTCTTTTTTATATTTATCTTTAAGAAGTTCTCCCACCTTTTCAAGTTCCGGCAGTCCTTCATCATCTAAAATATCATATACTAGTTCATCAATTTCATGAAGTGTACCAGAGTTTACATCTATAACATACCTATATCCACCCTGGACAAATTTATGAATATTAGCCAAATTGTTCTCCTCCTAATAAAAGTGTATAATTTTTTATTATATAAATTTTAGGCAGTAACTATTTTTGTTACTGCCTAAAATTTATATTAGTTTTCACAAGCTAAATTGGCAACTGTGCAAGAAGTTTTACATGCTGATTGACATGAATTAGCACATTCCTTACATCCTGGTTTTTTTAAACTTTCTTTTATATTAGCATTATTTATAGTTTTTATATGCTTCATACTAAGCTCCTCCAATTAATAAAGTTATCTGTTTGATTATAACATAAACCTATAATAAAATAAAGTTGTCCATTAAATGTAAAATTCAAGGAAGCCCTTATAAGTTAATCGCAATCATACCTGACAAAGCTCCTACTATAATGTCAAGCAGCAATCGTTTTACTCCATAGGAACTTATGGCTGCAGAATTTCCAGAAATTACAGAAACTACATACAGTATAAACAAATATAAAAGAGTTACTCCAATACCTACAAGCCAACCTCTTTTACCTATTCTTCGCACTGCATAAATAACTCCATACATTATGCTGAGCATGTTTGTAATTACATAAAATATGTACCTTGCTGTTAAACCTATATCTATAAAAGTCATCACAACTGCAAAAATCAAAAGTAAAATAACTGTAATTATAAAGCCTCTAAGAACTCCTTCCACTGCAGGAAGGTAATTACTACGTTTTTCCAAATCAAAGCACCTCCCATCTAATAGTATTTATGTAGATAAAAGGTGCTTTATGCCTAATTTTTAAACTTCTTTTTTCTCATCTATTTTCTTAGAAGAGCTTTCTTGACTTTTAGTTTCAGATAAAATATTTAGTACTCCTGTTTTATCTAACTTTATTCTTACCCTATCTGGTCCTGTTTGAAGGGTTATATTTCTGTCCTGGATATTTACAACTTTTCCTATTATGCCACCTTTAGTCATAATCTCGTCATTAATCTTAAGACTTTCTAACATAGCATTATATTTCTTTTTTCTCCTACTTTCTGGTAGAAATATAAGCAAATAAAAGATTGCTACTATAAATAAAAGTGGTGCTAATGTCTTTAATGAACTCAATTTTGTCACCTCCTTTTTATCAAGTGATTCTTAGACTCAGGTGGAGTTTGCTTGTGAGGAATACATATCTCCATATGAGTCTTATTAACAGTATTCTTAGTGTCTTTAGCACTTAGAATACGTTATCCTTTAGGGGAAGAACTTATCCAGGGCGTATCAGCCGTTAACTCCCACCTTAAAGAAAAGCAGAGAACCCAAATCTTTGATTTGTTGGTAGTCGCTTTCACAGAGTGCAAGCAGAGAACCAAAATCTATGATTTTGTGTGAATCGCTTTCACAGAGTGTGATGGGAGTGTTACGGATGATAGCCATCGGATAAACAGAATTTTTAATTTTTTCGATTCCATGCCTCTAGCTTTTCCCTTTTATATTTAGGGAAATAGTCTCCATCAATGGAATCTCTTATTTCTTTCATTAAATTATTATAAAAATACAAATTATGAAGCACACACAGCCTCATAGCAAGCATTTCTTTTGCCTTAAACAAATGTCTTATATATGCCCTAGTATAATTTTTGCAAGTAGGACAACTACATCCTCTCTCAATAGGGGAATCATCCAACTGATATTTAGCATTTAAAAGGTTTAGCTCTCCTTGTGAGGTAAACACATGAGAATGCCTTCCATTTCTAGCGGGAAGTACACAATCAAAGAAATCTACTCCTCTTTCCACTGCTTCAAGTATATTTGCTGGAGTTCCAACTCCCATCAAATATATGGGCTTATCCTGTGGAAGATGAGGAACTACTTTTTCTATAATTCTATACATTTCCTCATGAGTTTCTCCTACAGCTAAACCTCCGATAGCATATCCATCTAAATCCATTTCACTTATTATTTTAGCATGTTCTATTCTTATATCATCGTAGACACCGCCTTGGTTTATGCCAAACAGCATCTGTTTATTATTTATAGTATCTGGCAGTGAATTCAACCTATCAATTTCCACTTTACATCTTTTGAGCCATCTCGTGGTTCTTTCAACAGAACGCTGAACATAATCTTTGGGAGATGGATTTTCTATACACTCATCAAAAGCCATAGCTACAGTAGATGCTAAATTACTTTGAATTCTCATACTCTCTTCAGGTCCCATAAATATTTTACTTCCATCTATATGTGAATTAAAATACACTCCCTCTTCTTTTATCTTTCTAATCTTTGATAGAGAAAATACCTGAAATCCTCCAGAATCAGTTAAAATGGGTCTATCCCAATTCATAAACTTATGTAATCCACCAAGTTTTCTTATGATATTATCTCCAGGTCTTAAGCTTAAATGATAAGTATTTGAAAGTTCCACCTGGCATCCAATTTCTTTTAAGTCACAGGTAGAAACTGCTCCTTTTATAGCTGCCAAGGTACCTACATTCATAAAAACTGGAGTTTGAACTACTCCATGAGGTGTAGTAAATTCCCCTCTTCTAGCACTTCCCTGTTTTTTTAGTAATTTATACATTCAAACACCTCAAATCTATTTTAAGAACATAGCATCTCCAAAGCTAAAAAATCTATATTTTTCTTTAACTGCACAGTTATATGCATTTAGAATTTTTTCTCTTCCACAAAGTGCGCTTACAAGCATTATAAGTGTAGACTCGGGCAGATGAAAATTTGTTATAAGTTTATCCACTACTTTATATTTATATCCAGGATATATAAATATATCCGTCCAACCAGATTGTTCTTTGACTCTCCCATTTTCATCTCCAATGGTTTCAAGTGTTCTACAGGAAGTAGTACCCACTGCAATTATGCTTCCTCCTTTTTCTCTGGCTCCATTTATCATATCTGCAGTTTCCTTGGTCATAGAATAGTATTCTGAATGCATATTATGGTCTTCTATATTTTCAACCTTTACAGGTCTAAAAGTACCAAGCCCCACATGTAAAGTCAAGAATGCAAGTTTTACCCCTTTATCCTGTATTTTTTTTAGCAGTTCCTTGGTAAAATGGAGACCTGCTGTAGGTGCTGCTGCAGAGCCTTCTTCTTTAGAATACACTGTCTGATACATTTCCTTGTCCTCTAATTTTTCTTTTATATAAGGAGGTAAAGGCATTTGACCAAGCCTATCAAGTACTTCTTCAAATATTCCTTCATATTCAAATGTAACAATTCGGTTTCCATCTTCTTTTACTGAAACTATTTCTGCTTTAAGTTCTCCATCTCCAAAATCAAACCTGCTTCCTACTTTAGCTCTTTTTCCAGGTTTAACTAGAGTTTCCCAAGTGTCATCTTCATTTCTCTTTAAAAGTAAAATTTCCATTTTACCACCGCTGCCTTCTTTTGCACCTATAAGTCTTGCTGGCAAAACCCTAGTATCGTTTAACACAAGGCAGTCATCTGGATTCAAATAACCTAATATATCTTTAAACACTTTATGCTCTATATTACCAGTTTTTTTATCAAGCACCATAAGCCTAGCTTCATCTCTTTTTTTTAAAGGATGTTGTGCGATTAATTCTTCTGGTAAATAAAAATCAAAATCTGTAACTTTCAATATATTTCACTCCATTTCATCTTGTGTAAATCACATTTTGTCATCAAATAATGAAGACTGGTTAAAATTTTCTTTAGAGTTTTCTCTTCTCTCCCTATTAAAATGCCTATAGGCGCTGTCGGATGCCACTCTACCTCTTGGAGTTCTTATTATAAAACCTTTTTGGAGTAAATAAGGTTCATACACATCTTCTATGGTATCTAGCTCTTCTCCTATAAAATAAGCCAAGGTTTCTATTCCCACAGGTCCTCCATTAAAATTGTCAATTATAGCTTTTAATATTTTATTGTCAATACTGTCAAAACCCTCGTTATCAACTTCCATCAATTCAAGAGCCGCTTGACTTATTTTAACATCTATTGCACCATTTCCCTTGACCTCTGAATAATCTCTAACTCTTTTTAATAACCTATTGGCAATTCTAGGAGTTCCCCTAGATCTTTTTCCTATTTCAAAAGCTGCATCCTTTTCTATTTTTACTTTAAGTATATCAGCTGATCTGACTATAATTTCACTCAGTTCATCTTCTCCATAAAATTCCATAGGACATAATATCCCAAATCTATCTCTTAGTGGTGCTGTTAAAAGTCCTACCCTTGTAGTAGCACCTATTAAAGTAAATTTAGGTAAGTCTAACCTTATAGACTTTGCTGCAGCCCCTTTCCCTATAACTATATCTAGTGCATAATCTTCCATGGCAGGATATAATATTTCTTCTACACTTCTATTTAACCTGTGTATTTCATCTATAAAAAGTACATCCATATCATTTAAACTGGTAAGTATTGCAGCCAAGTCACCCGCTCTTTCTATAGCTGGTCCCGAAGTGATTTTTAAGTTTCCTCCCATTTCCATAGCAATTATATTAGCAAGGGTAGTTTTTCCAAGACCTGGCGGTCCATAAAGGAGCACATGATCTAGTGCTTCCCTTCTGTTTCTAGCGGCCTCTATAAATATCTTTAATTTATCCTTTACTTTTTGTTGCCCTATATATTCATTAAGTCTCTTAGGTCTCAAACTGTACTCATTTTGTGTGTCCTCTTTAATGTTAAGGGGGGTAACTATTCTATCTTCCATATCTATCACCTAACCTAATTCATTAAAAATTTAAGAGCTTCCTTTATCATATCCTCAGTAGAATTTTCCTTGGTTTTATCCATGGAAGCTAAAGCTTTATTTGCTTCTCTTTCCGAGTATCCAAGCGCTATAAGAGCCTCCAAAACTTCCGAAGTATTTCCTACCACATTTATTTTGTCATCATTATTGTTGCAATTGTTAATTTCTTCCATGTTTATTTTATCTTTAAGTTCTAATATAATTCTTTGGGCTGTTTTCTTGCCTATTCCAGGTGCTCTTACCAAGTTTTTTTCATCTTCAGATATTATAGCATATTTTAAACTGCTTACATCACTTATGGATAAAAGTGAAAGTGCTGCCTTCGCCCCTATACCATTTATAGTAAGTAAAATATTAAACATATTTAGCTCTTCTTTAGTTAAAAATCCATACAATCCTATAAAATCTTCTCTTACTATCTGCTGCAAGTATAACATTATATTTTCTCCTACTTTGGGGGTTTTTGCAATAGTACTACCAGATGTATTTATTTTGTATCCAATGCCATTATTTTCAACTACTATATAATCTTTATTCACACCTCTATATATTCCATTTATGTATTCATACATCTAAAACTCCTCCAAAATATTGAAACTTATTAAAATGATAAAGTATTATATTGTAACATATAATACTTTATCATTTTAAGTACTTTAGTTCAAGTACTGCAATTCGTAAT
>DAISLB010000055.1:0-14229 GCA_036820645.1 Clostridium sp. | reverse complement strand
TGTTTGCTATGCACTTTTATTCTAGTGTCAATTCATACTTTAATTTTCAACCTTCACCCCATAAAATAAAGTTTATTTTAAGTTGCAGCAACTATCAACTATAGAAACAACTTCCTCCTATAAATTCCCTCAAAATAGAATTATCAGGAACAAACTTAACATCCACTGATTTAAAAAAATGGAGGAAACTTTTAAGTCTCAATGCTTCATAATACACAGGACTAGAGCTATCTATATCATCCAATTCTTTAAGGGCATAATTCTTTAGCACACATAGCTCGTACACTAACGTAGAATTAAACATAACATCTGCATTTTCTTGAAATACAAATATATTTTTTTCTTCTCCATTTTTTATAGAAGGCCACATCTTTAGAGTATTTTCCGCACTATAACCTCTAAAGAGAGAATCTCTAACTATTCTCCTTATAATTCTAACATCAGTAGTAGCTATTCTATTATGATTATCCAAGTTTAGTTGAGTAAGGGCACTTATATATATTTTAAATTTATTTTCTTTTGGAATGGCAGAAGTAAGAAGTTCATTCAATCCATGTATTCCTTCAATTACAATTACACCTTTTTCTGGCAACCTCAACTTGTTGCCAACCCATTTTCTACATCCGGTTTTAAAATCAAATATAGGTACTTCAATTTCCTCACCTCTCATAAGTGCTTCCAGATCATCATTAAAAAGCTTTAAATCAAGGGCATATATGGATTCAAAATCATAATTTCCATTTTCATCTTTTGGCGTATGCTGCCTATCCACAAAATAATCATCTAATGAAATTGGGACTGGTATAATTCCATTGACCCTTAATTGTATTGAAAGTCTTTTTGAAAAAGTAGTTTTTCCAGAAGAACTTGGGCCTGCAATCAAGACAATTTTCACATTTTTTCTTTCACTTATCATATCAGCTATATAAGCAATTTTCTTTTCATGAAGTGCTTCTGCTACTCTTATCATGTCTGCAATCTCATTATTTTCGACCTTATAATTTAGGGATCCTACATCTCCCACTTCAAGTATATTTCCCCATTTTTCAGTCTCATAAAATATCTTACTTAATTTCTTATATTCTACAAATTTAGGTAAATTATAAGGATCAGACTCCACAGGATACCTTATTATAAATCCTGGTTTATAATACATTAAATCAAACAACTTCAATACTCCCGTAGAAAATGCCATAGAACCATAAAAGTAGTCATACCTACCATCTAATTCATATAACTTTACTTCATCTGTATTTACATAATTTAAAAGTCTTACTTTGTCTTCCATGCCATAGTTTTTAAAAATTTCTATTGCATGTTCCTTCTTCATCCCTATTTTTTTTATAGGGATATCCTGTTTTATTATCTCTTCCATTTTGTTTTTTATCTTCTTTATATCTTCCTCACAAAGGGGGGTATCTTTATGAATTTCACCAAATATACCTTTGCTTAAAGCATGCTCTATAGTAACTTTTGCTCCATCAAATAAATCATATACAGATTTAATAAGAACAAATTGTAGTGTTCTTGCATAGGTTTTATTTCCTAACTTGTCCCTTATATCTACTATCTTAAAAGTCCCAGATTTCTCTAATGAACTAGTAAGTTCAAAGTATTCTTCATTGACTTTTGCAAGTACCACAGGTATATCTTGTGCACAATAATTATCTTTAAATATTTTATATAAACTGGTTCCTTTTTTAACCAAAATATCTTTCTGCCCCACCTTAAGATTTAATAAATCTTCTCCGTCTTTGTCTTGTGTCTCACAAATATCTTTGTACATCAATTTAGTACTTACCTTCCCCATACAATTCATCCCCTTTTACTTAAATATTCTACTAAATTAAGTCTTACTTTCATTATACTTCATATTTATTCTAAAATGTTCTCATTTTACTTATATTTTTTTGTATTAATGAAAATATATAACTAGATATATTTTTTCAATATATAATTTGCGACTTGGAGTGTGATATTTTATGTTCATAGTACTTTTTAGAACCATTGTCTTATACTTACTGGTGGTAATATCCATGAGACTTATGGGGAAAAAACAGATAGGTGAAATGGAACCTTTTGAACTAGCTGTAGCAATAATGATATCGGAATTGGCTTCTCTCCCAATGCAAGATACCAGAATTTCTATAATTCACGGTATAATTCCAATAATAACTCTCTTAACTTTACAAACTCTTTTAGCATTTCTTCAACTTAAGAGCGAAAAAATAAGGCTATTTTTTAGTGGAAAACCAAGTATATTAATTGATAGAGGAAAATTAGATTTAAAAAAATTAAAGGATGAAAAATTCAATATAAACGATTTAATGGAAGAGCTGAGAATGCAAGGATATTATAATTTATCTGATGTAGAATATGCCATACTTGAAACTAGTGGTCAACTTTCTGTTATACCTAGAACAGAACTCACTCCTGTAACTAAAACAGATTTAAAAATAAAGCCTTCCCAGGACGTACTGCCCATAACACTCATAGTGGATGGTAAAATAAACTTCAAGAACTTAATTGTAGCAAAAAAAGATGAAGATTGGCTCAAACAAATGATGAAAAAAAACAGCATAACTTCCCCAAAAAACATATTAGTAGCTTTACTGGACTCAAAGGGGAAATTTTATTACCAACTAAAAGAAAAAAATACACAGGATGTGATTAAATGAAAAGTTCTATAACATCTTTTACATTATTTATATTGATGATCTTATCTATAATATTTTCAATAAACTATTTAAATACTATATGTACTAGATTGGAAAGTTCAACCATAAAAGTAGAAAAAGCCATAGAGTCAAATTCCTGGGATGAGGCCCGTAAAAATTATCAAGATTTTATGGTTCAATGGGAAAAATATTCACCAAAGGTATCATTTTTTTCAAATCATAACGAAATAGACAACATAAACGGGGAACTCTGGAAACTAATGCAGCACATAACATATAGAAATGGAGAAGAATCCTTAGCCTCTATAAATGTAATAAAAAATTTGCTGCATCATATACTAAAAATGGAGCAGCTAAATATCCAGAATCTATTTTAAATGCAATTTTCTATTTAAATTCCATATATTCGCTATTGTAATTATGGTAAAAACAATTTACTTCTGATATACTATAATTATAAGTTTAGTACACTTAGGCTTAATTAACGAATACTGTAAAAATATTTCTAAGCATAAACACTATATAGTGATTCTAATTGAAAATTATATTTAAATTAAGAATTAATAATTAAAAATGAATAGTGAATGAAGATTTTTTTCCACTATATTGTGAAAAATCTTAAATTTAAACAGTTTGTTGAAGCTTTGCTTCAAAGCACTATATTTTAGATTTTCTGAAGTTTTAACGGAAGAAAATCATCCATAACTCTTAACTCTTAATTTTTAATTATATTTTGTCAATTAACAGTAAAGCATTTTTGTGTATAAATTTATTTTTAAATTATACACCTTATAGCTATAAAATATTATATTGGAAGGTGGAATAATAATGGCATTAGTTACTACTAAAAACATGTTCAAAAAAGCTTATGATGAAAAATATTCAATAGGTGCTTTTAACATTAATAATATGGAGATAATTCAAGGTGTAGTTAATGGAGCAAAAGCTAAGAACTCTGCTGTTATTTTGCAATGTTCGGCAGGTGCAATAAAGTACGCAGGTGCTAAATATTTAAAAGCCATGGTAGATGCTGCAATAGAAGAAACAGGCATTGACCTTGCCCTTCACCTGGATCATGGTCCTGATTTTGAAACTGTAAAACTATGTGTCGAAAATGGTTTTACCTCAGTAATGTTTGATGGTTCGCATTTGGATTATGAAGAAAATGTAACAAAAACCAAAGAAGTCGTAAAATATGCCCATGATCATGGCGTAGTGGTAGAAGCAGAACTTGGTGTACTTGCAGGAGTAGAAGATGATGTATCTGCTTCAAAACATATATATACTGACCCAGATCAAGCAAAAGATTTTGTAGCTAAAACTGGCGTAGATTCATTGGCAATAGCTATAGGTACCTCTCATGGTGCATTCAAATTTCCACCAAACTTTAAGCCTAAATTAAGATTTGACATACTTGAAGAAATCCAAGAAAAACTTCCAAATTTTCCTATAGTACTTCATGGTGCTTCAGCTGTAGATCAAGAAGCAGTGGCAACTTGCAACAAATATGGCGGAAATTTAGCTGGTGCTAAAGGAATTCCACTAGATATGCTTAGAAAAGCTTCTTCAATGGCCGTATGCAAGATAAATATGGATACTGATTTAAGGTTAGCTATGACTGCTGCTGTAAGAAAAACTTTTGGAGACAAACCAGAAGTTTTCGATCCAAGAAAATACTTAGGTGCAGGAAGAGATGCAATACAAGAAGTAGTAGAATTCAAAATAGATAACGTACTTGGTTCTGCAAATTCCTTAAAGTAATATTATAAAATCCCCTAAGGATTTTCCTTAAGGGATTTTATATTTTTGCAATCACAATTTTTAATGGTTCATCTGATGGATACCATCCTCGGCATAGTTCAAAAATTCTATTCATTTTTCCAAAGTAACTTCCATAATTCTTTAAATCCAAATGTTTTTCTCATAAATGTTAAATATAAAAAAAACAAACTAAATATAATGCATTACGTACCAAGCTTACCTAAAAGTAATGAACTGCTTCGCAATTTTAATAAATGCATCCATTTTAAAATGTTTCCTAAATTTTTTCATCACATTTCCATAAGGTATTTTCTCTGTATACTATCATCTTCAGCTATTAATATATTAATCATGTTACCATATTGACTCCCTTTATTTAAATTAATTGTTCAAAATATCACACTTATCCCCATATATAAAGGTTAACCTAATTTTCCCTTATTTTCAATATACATTATTATAAATAGTGCTAATATTTCTTAATATGTCATGAATATTTAAATTCTCAATGATTTAAATATTTAAAAATACCTTTACACATATAATGAAGATTTATGTTATAATTCAAATTACAAGTACTATTTTACAAGGAGTTTTTTTATATGAACGAATTTGAAACAAGAATAATTGATGTAAATGTTCAAAATATAAGATTAAAACTAAAAAACATAAACGCCATTAATGTAAAGAAAGAAAATCAAATAAATAATATATATGATTTTAATAATAGATCATTGATAAATAACAAAGGATATGCAAGAATAAGAATAATTGATGACTTGCTTAATAATTCTACTCATTACTATATGACTACCAAAAAATTATTAAGTCAAGGAACATATAAAGTAATGGAAGAAAATGAAACTGAAATATTAGATGCTGCTTCTGGTGAAAAAATATTTAAATCACTTGGTCTAGAACTTGTTGAATTAATAAAAAAATATAGAGAAAGCTACAAATATAAGAATACTCTAATAGAAATTGATATAAATGATAAAAGCTTTTGTCCTTTTCCCTACATAGAAATAGAAACATCAGATGATAAAGAATTAGAAGAAGTGGTAACTTTACTTGGTTACACTATGAAAGATACTACATCAAAAACTATATTTAAAATATTAGAGGAAAGAGGGCTTTAGAAATATTTCAATAACTAGCGTACTTGACTGGTTATTTCTTTGAAGATACCTTCATATCAATTTTAGAATCGGAGAATTAAATATGTTTGGTTATGTAACTCCATGCAAAATGGAGCTTAAAATAAAAGATTATGAAAAATTCAAAGCATATTACTGTGGTTTGTGTAAATCTATAAAGATTAATATAGGTAACCTTCCAAGGATGGCTCTTAATTATGATATGACTTTTTTGGCCATACTATTGGATTCATTAAATGATATAGATCCTATTTACACAAAGCAAAAATGTGGTATACATGCTTTTAAAGGTAAAGTTGTAATAAAAAATAACTCTTGTTTAGATTATGCTGCTTTTTGTAACACAGCTTTAAGCTATTATAAATTTTTAGATAATGTAAATGATGATAACTCTGTTAAAAGTAAAATTTTTTCACTGCTTTTTAAAAATTACTTAAAAAAAGTCCCAACAGATTTTAAAAAGCATATTACTCATATAGAAAATATATTAACTAACTTGTATAAACTTGAAAACAATGCTGTAGATTCATCCATAGATTCCTTAGCCCATCATTTTGCGGATCTTACAGGATTTATTTTATCCTCCTACAATAATGATGATAATAAAGAGTCATTATATTGGCTTGGATATAATCTTGGCAAGTGGATTTATATTATAGATGCCTTTGATGATTTAAAAGATGATATGTCTCACGATAAATTTAATGCTGTAAATTTTTGTTTTAATAAAGATAACCTTTGTTATGAAGAATTTTCTAAACAGATACAGCAGAGAATTGATTTCATTTTAGGTACTTGTGCTGCGCAGTGCATGAATACCTTCAAAAAACTTCCTATAAAAAAAAATGAGGAATTACTATATAATATATTACAATATGGACTTTTAGATAAGATGGATAAAGTTTTTAAAAGGGGTGTTTACAAAGATGAAAAATCCATATGAAGTACTTGAAATAAAAGAAACTGCTTCAAAAGATGAAATAAAAAAAGCTTATAGAACCTTAGCAAAAAAATATCATCCTGATCAATATGGTAACAATCCACTTAAGGATTTAGCCGAGAGTAAAATGAGAGACATAAATGAAGCCTATGACTATTTAATGAAAAATGGAGGTACAAATACATATACTAATGGAAGCAGTGCTAACTATACTAGCAGCAATTCTAGCACATATCAATCCGTAGAAAATGATATTTATAATGGGAATTTAAGCAGTGCAGAATCAAGACTCATGGGAATAAATACAAGAGATGCGGAGTGGCACTACCTCATGGGAATTTTAAATTCTAGAAAAGGATGGTATGACCAGGCTAACACTAATTTAAGCACTGCCTGCAGTCTTGATCCAAATAATTTTAAATATCAAGAAGCATTAAACAAGTTAAGGGGCATGAATAATTCCTATAGACAGCCTTATTATGACAACAGGAGAAAAGACCCTGACATATGTAACATCTGTGCCTCATTATATTGTTTGGACTGCTTATGTGGAGGTGGAAATTGCTAAAACTATCAATCTAAAAAAGAGGTGGGTATTAATGACAAAAACTCAAAATAAAACCTCCGACATAACTAAAGGGGGTCTTTTAACTACCTTAGGGGTTATCTTAATATACTTAAGTGGTATAGTTCCAATAAATCACGCTTATCTTCTGGCTTTGGCTTCTTTTATAATACCATTATCGGTACTCGTTACAAGTTTCAAAAACGCTATTACTATTTATGCCGCTACTTCCCTACTGTCTCTTTTAATATGTGGGTTTAAAATTACAGTGCTTTCGTATGTAATATTTTTTGGTCTTTATGGATTAATAAAGTATTTTGTTGAGGAACTTAGAAAATTACCTCTTGAAATTATACTAAAACTTGCTTTTTTTAATATATGTTTGTTAGTATTGTTTTTACTTTACAGTCTATTTTTCCCTGGTCTTTTAAAAATAAAAACAAGTCCTTATTTAATTGTATTAGGTGCACAAATAGCATTTCTAATATATGACTACCTATTAACCTTATTTATAAATTATGTTAACAGATATATATCAAAAATAATAAAATAATATTGTATTTGATATATAAATTGTATATTACGAACTGCAGTATTTAAAAACAAACTATTGACATATGAATTTATGGTGATATAATGTTTATTGTCGGGATTTGCATAACAATGCCCATTCGCCAAACGGTAAGGCACCTGTCTCTGGAACAGGTATGTGTTGGTTCGAATCCAGCATGGGCAGCCAAAGGAGAACTCTTTATTTTAGGGGGTTCTCTTTTACGATAAAATTTTAAAATAAATTCTTGACAGAAAACTGTTTAATATTTATTATAAAATGAGAAATAAATTAATATTAGTTTTGAAAAAGGAACAGTAGTATTTATATCACTAAAGAGAGCTGTTGTTAGGTGAAAAATAGCGTGAACAGAATACGAACTCACCTTAGGAGCTTATCTGAAGAAAATCAGATACGGTATAAACCGTTATTTTTTGAGTGGAACCGGTTTATAGGTTTAATTAGAGTGGTACCGCGGAAGTTAAATCTTTCGTCTCTTGATTTTAAGAGATGAAAGATTTTTTTATATTGTAATAGCAAGTAAAAAACACCTCAAGTTTATTAGACTTCTTTAGCTTACAAAAGTATAAAAAGTATATTAAATTACAAATAAAGGAGAAGATATTATGTACAGCATCAAAACTGATAAAAAATGGCAAAAGAAATGGGAAGAAACATCACTTTATAAATTTGACGATAACAATTTAGATAAAAAATTATATGTACTGGAGATGTTCTCTTACCCTTCAGGTAGCAGACTCCATGCAGGACACTGGTTTAACTATGCTCCTGTAGATTCCTGGGCAAGACTTAAAAAAATGCAGGGATACAATGTATTTCAGCCAATGGGCTTTGATTCCTTTGGTCTTCCTGCTGAAAATTATGCTATTAAAACTGGAATACATCCTAGTGATTCCACAGAAAAAAATATAGCTACTATGGAAAAACAACTCAAATCCATGGGTGCAATGTTCAACTGGGAAAATGAAGTAATCACCTGTCATCCTGACTATTACAAGTGGAATCAGTGGTTATTTTTACAATTATATAAACACGGCTTAGCTTACAGAAAAAATGCCCCTGTAAACTGGTGCCCTAGCTGTAAAACTGTACTTGCAAATGAGCAGGTACAAGATGGTTTTTGTGAAAGATGTGGTACTGAGGCAACTAAAAAGGATTTAACTCAATGGTTCTTCAAAATTACAGATTATTCAGAAGAACTGCTTCAGTACTTAGATAAACTAGATTGGCCAGAAAAAACAAAGGCTATGCAAAGACACTGGATAGGTAAATCCACTGGTACAAATGTAACTTTTAAAGTAGCAGATTCTGATATTGAATTCAGTGTGTTTACCACAAGAGTTGATACCTTATTTGGTGTTACCTATGTAGTTTTGTCACCTGAAAATACATTAGTTGATAAATTAGCCAAAGAAGAATACAAAAATGAAGTAGAAAAATACAAAAAACAAGCTAAAAAGCAAAGCGAAATAGAAAGGCAGTCAATTACAAGAGAAAAAACTGGTGTATTCAGCGGTTCTTATGCTATAAACCCTATAAATGGAAGAAAAGTGCCTATATGGATAGGAGATTATGTATTAAATACTTATGGTACTGGTGCTGTAATGGCAGTTCCTGCCCACGATGAAAGAGACTTTGATTTTGCAACAAAATACAAATTACCTATTGAAAGGGTCATAGAAGGTGGAGATTCCCTTCCTTATATAGAACATGGTAAAATGATAAACAGCGGTGAATTCAATGGCTTAACTACAAAAGAAGGTAAAGAGGCTGTAACTAAAAAACTTGAAAGTATGGGACTAGGCTCTGGAAAAGTAAATTACAGACTGAGAGATTGGCTAATTTCAAGACAGAGATACTGGGGAACTCCTATTCCTATAGTATATTGTGAAAAGTGTGGAATAGTTCCTGTGCCAGAAGATCAACTGCCAGTCAAACTTCCTTATAATGTAGAATTTTCTCCTGATGGTAAATCTCCTCTTTTAAAATCAGAAGAATTTATGAATACTACATGCCCTTGCTGTGGAGGTCCAGCAAAGAGAGAAGCTGATACTTTAGACACATTTGTATGTTCTTCCTGGTATTATTTAAGATATGTTGATAACAAAAACAGTAAGAAACCTTTTGATAAAGCTAAAATAGACAAAATGCTGCCAGTAGATATGTATGTAGGCGGTTCTGAACATGCTTGCATGCACCTGTTGTATGCTCGATTTATTACTAAAGCTCTTAGAGATATGGGATTCTTAGACTTTGACGAACCTTTCCTATCTCTTAGGCATCAGGGTATAATACTTGGTCCTGATGGTCAAAAAATGAGTAAATCTAAGGGAAACACCATATCTCCCGATGACTGTATACAAGAATATGGTTCCGACGTATTTAGAATGTATTTGATGTTTGGATTTGACTACAGTGAAGGAGGAGCCTGGAGTGATGATGGAATTAAATCCATAAGTAAATTTGTAGATAGAATTGAAAGAACTATAACTTCTATAAAACAAATTATAGAAAGTGGAGATACTGGAAAAACTTCTATGGATGCTGCCGAAAAAGAACTGAATTACACAAGGAATTACTCAATAAAGTCTGTATCAGAAGATGCTAATAAATTTCAGTTTAATACATCTATAGCTAGACTTATGGAATTTACAAATGCACTTTCAAAGTATATTCAGCAAAAAGATAAAAATATATCCTTGCTAAAAGATACTGTAATTGACTTCATAAAAATAATATCACCTTTTGCACCTCACTTTGCAGAAGAACAGTGGGAATCTTTAGGAAAAGATTATTCCATATTTAATGAAAAGTGGCCTGATTTTGAACCCGATGCACTTATAAGAGACGAGGTAGAAATAGCCATTCAAATAAATGGTAAAATCAAAGCTAAAATAAATGTATCCACAAACTTGAAAGAAGACCAGATAAAAGAGTTATCTCTTTCTAATGAACATATCAAATCCCTTTTAGAAGGTAAAGATGTAAAGAAAGTCATAGTAGTAAAAGGTAGGCTTGTAAATATAGTAGCAAAATAACAATATATAAATAGCTGTCATTACTAATTTCAGTTGCTAGTTTTAGTTAAAACCTGCAACTGAATTGTAACATGACAGCTATTTATACATTTGAAGTAACTTCTCTGTAGAACGAAGTAAGCTTACCAGTTCAGACACTTCTCCCTCTTCAATTAAATTATTTAATTGAACTTGATATCTAGTTGATTCAGTTAACTTTCCCATAGAAGACATAGTAAGTATATTATTCATTATGTCAGAAACCAAGCTTGACTTTACTTCAAATAACTTTTGAGCATCTTTTATTTCATCCTTAATCTCAAGCATCTGTTGATCAAGCTGGAAGGCTGCATCTGCTGCGCTTTTAAGTTTTAATTTTATTTCATCAGGTATATCCTGCTTATATTTGTAATTCAACGAGTGCTCTATAGTAGCCCAAAAATTCATGGCAAGAGTTCTTATCTGAAACTCAGCTAGTATTTCTTTCTCACCCTCTGCCATATTAACCGGGTATTTAATTATTACATGGTAGCTCCTATATCCGCTTTCCTTTACATTAGATATATAATCTTTTTCATACATTACCTTCATATCTTTTCTATTTCTTATTATTTCAACTACTTTTTCTATATCATCTACAAACTGACACATAACTCTAATACCAGCTATATCTTCCATCTCATAACCTATTCTGTCAAGAGGTATATTGAATTTATTAGCTTTCTCCAATATGCTGGATACCTCTTTTATTCTCCCAGTAACAAATTCTATTGGTGAATATTCATTTTTTCTTCTATATTCTTTCCTTATACTTTTAAATTTCACTTTTAACTCTTCAACAGCTTGGCTATATGGCATTAAAAATGTTTTCCATTCCCCTATTGCCACATAAATCACCCCCTACCGAACTATATAAGTACATTACTATTATATCAAAAATTTAAATTGTTCAATATATTATATGTGTTCCTTAATAGTATAATTATAATAATTTTTTTGATATAATAAATTTAATGACTAATACAAAAAATATATTATTCGTAATGAAGGTGGCTACAGATATGTCTAAAAAAAACTCTTTGGTTCTAGAAAGTTTAAGTGAAGATGATGGTTTAAGTGAAGAAGAAATACAAAAACTATTACTTTACAACAAAAAAGTAGTATGTCCTGTTTGTGATAATAATTTTAATGCAAGAGCTATTAAAAAATCTTCTTATAGAGTGTTAAAAAAAGACTCTGACTTTTTTATAAGATATTCTATTATAAATCCTTATTTTTATGACGTATGGGTATGTGATGAATGTGGCTATTCAGCTATGAAGAGTGACTTTGAACACCTGAGTGATTATGACGCAGATATAATTAGGAAAAAGATCTCTCCTAAATGGAAAATTAAAAATTATCCTGAAGTATATGATATAGATTTAGCTATAACAAGGTATAAGTTATCTCTTTTAAATTATTACGTTATAAACGCTAAATCTAGTAAAAAAGCAATGAATTCTTTAAAAATAGCCTGGATGTACAGGCTTAAGGAAGATCAAAAAAAAGAAATGGAATTTCTAAACCAGGCATTAGAAAATTTCCAAAATGCATATTATAATGAATCTTCTCCTATATACGGTATGGACAAGTTTACTACAATGTATCTTATAGGAGAACTCATGAGACGTACAGGTAGAGAAGAGGATTCCCTAATCTGGTTCAGTGAGGTAATAACCTCTACTATGGCATCCCAAAAAATTAAAAATTTAGCTAGAGATCAGAAAGATCTCATAAAGGATGTAACAACTGAAACTGAAGGTAAAAAGCTTACAGATGAATCAAATGATAACAAAAAACATGGACTTTTTTTTAAGTTTCACAAATGACCTGTCCATCAAGTGATTCTTAGACTCAGGTGGAGTTTGCTTAAGAGGAATACATTTCTCCATCTGAGTCTTAGAAGAACTTATCCAGGGGCGTATCAGCCGTTATCTCCCACCTTAAGAAAAGCAGATATCCCAAATCTTTGATTTGGTGATAGTCGCTTTCACAGAGTGTGATGGGAGTGTTACGGATGGTAGCCATCGGACAAATTTTTAGAGTAAGCTTATTTTTAAGTTTACTCTATATTATTCTTATAGGATTAAATTTTACATAGTCTGCAGAAGCTAATATATACTCTACTCCATTTAAATTTCCGGTTACAGCCTTGGATAAAGATTCTCCATGAAGATGTCCATATATAACTTTCTCTACACCGTATTCCTTAAATATATCCGTAAATCCTGAGGACATAAATTTTTCACTTATAGGTGGGTAATGTATCATTACTATAAATTTTTTATATTCTGCCTTTACTGCACAGTTTAAAGAATTTTTCATTCTTAAAAGTTCTCTATTATATATTTTTTCATCATGAACAGAAAAGTTATCACTTCCTGGGCAATTCCAACCTCTGGTACCGCATATTCCATAATCTTTATATGTAAAAAAGTTATTCTGTATAAAACCCATATCTTCATACATATTATTTAATTTAGTAATGCTGTTCCACCAATAGTCATGATTTCCCTTTATCATCAATTTTGTTCCCGGAAGTTGGTGCACCCATTCTAAATCACAAGCTCCACCTTCCATGTTCATAGACCAAGATATATCCCCTGATATCAACACCTTGTCTTCACTAGTTATTTTACTATTCCAATTTTTTTTTATTTTTTCATCATGATTGATCCAATTACTTCCAAAAATATCCATGGGCTTGCTGCCAGTTAAGTCCAAATGCAAATCTGATATTGCAAATAAAGCCAAATAATCACCTTCTACTTATATTTTTATCTATATTTACTACATAAGCTATTACTTTAGCTACTGCATCATATAATTCAAAGGGTATATTATCCCCTATGTCCACATTGCTCAAAAGATTAGCAAGCTCTTTATCATAAACTATAGGAACGCCACTTTCTTTTGCCTTATTCAATATATTATCCGCTATTTGCCCTATGCCTGCTGCAGTAACTATAGGTGCCTCATAATTACGTTCATATTTTAAAGCCGCCGCTTTCTTTCTCTCATCCATAATATTCCCCTTTAATCAGAGTTCAGTAATGATTTAACAATAGCCAGTAAAATTATGCCTTTGTATTTATAACACCAATGTCACTATCCTGGAAGAACTCTCGGCACGTTGATATATTCATCTCTTCTTTCTTTTCGTCAAATCTAACATATACATTATACCCTATATCAGATAAGCTCTCCAATACTCTTTTTTCAGTTTTTTTAAATAAACTAATCCATTCCTTATTACATTTGATATCTATATCCATGTTGCGGTTTTTAACACTTAAATAGGCATCTACTGTACCCATATTTTCAGTACTTACAGAAGTTACTATTTTTACATTAGTGGAATCTATCTTTTTTCCTTTTTTTCTCTCGTCCTTAATCATCAATTTGCATTGATAATCCTGTTGATTTAAATTTATAGGAACATCCATATAATAGTATGAATTAGAAACAGTATTAAATACCTTAAAATCATTCATGCTG
>DAISLB010000054.1:0-14507 GCA_036820645.1 Clostridium sp. | reverse complement strand
TGTCCTCTGTCCTCTGTCAATTGTCCTGTGAAAAGTTGCTTCGCATTATTTTTATATTGTTCATCAAATAAAAGGGCTTCATTGCCTTTTTATTTTACCCTTCTGATCTTACTTTAATTAGTTCTCCTACAATACTTACTGCAATTTCTTCTGGTGTTTCTGCTCCTATACTTGTACCTATTGGTGAATAAACACGTTTAATTTCTTCTTTTGTATATCCCTGATTAATCAGTTCAGCAAAAATCTTATCCCGTTTACTCTTACTTCCTATCATGCCAATATACTTGGCATTGCTGCGAAGCACATGCTCTAGAACAATTCTATCATAAAGATGTCCCCTAGTCACAATCACTAAATAACTATCTTTATCAATATGTAAATTCGGTAATTTGTTAAATGAATCAATGACCATAAGTTCTGTAGGTTCTGAAAATCTGTTGCGATTAGCATACTCTTCACGATCATCTAATACTACTGTTCTAAAACCAACTGTCTCACTTAAAGGTGCAATTCTTTGAGATATATGACCTGCCCCAAAAATATAAACTGTTCCTTCAGGGCGTAAAGGTTCTACTAAAAAACGCTGATTATCTATTACTTCAGCATGTATGGATATTTTTGCTGGTCCAGCTATTAGTTTTTCTAAGATATATGGGTCACAATCAACTTTACCAATAAGAGTTTTATCTGGTTTTACTATGCATTGTTGTCGTCTCAAGTTAGAAGTACCAGAAGCATTGTCGAGCACTGTAATAAACCATGCTTTTTCCCTCTTCTCCTGAATTTTTACTGCTTCTTCATATACCAACCGGTTATTTTCATCCTGAGTATCTATAAAGTCTATTAGTACTTCTCCTTTTCCGCCGCAAATCATATCCATAGAAGCTACATCATTGTGAGTTAGGTCAAAAGACTTCATTACTGTTTGTTTTAAAGATATTGACTTCTGTGCAAGATCTATGGCATCAGCTTCTAAACGACCTCCACCTATAGTTCCAACAATTGAGCCGTCATTTTTCACTACCATTTTTGCACCAGCAGTACGTGGTGCCGAACCAGTTTTGTCGAATATAGTTGCTACTACAAAACTTTCTTCTTTTTTTAAAAGTTCTACTATATCTTTATATAATGATTTCATTTACATGCCTCCCTTATTTATTTGTTTTCAATTTATTTACTTGATAGTATTTTTAACATGTTTATATATAATTATTTACTACAATAAATTAATATTTTAAAACATTTACTCTTGAATTGTATAACAAAATTTGTACTTATTCAACTTACATTACTTTAGATTTCTATTCTTAAAATTTGATTTATAGGTTATCCTTTTTACTGTTCAACGTAAAAATAAAAGGAGCCGTTGCACTAAGAATTTAGTACAACAACCCTCTGTTATTTTTTAGGCATTTGAAAGAAAATAACAAGTCAAAGATGCTACGGATATTTTTTATCATACTGACTGGTTATTTCGGTGTAGTTCAAAAACTGATATAATGCTATATAAATAAAAATGATCAATGCAGTAAAATAGCAGGATTAAAAATAATAACATGTCCATATTTGAACTACGCCGTTATTTGTTTGAAAATGCCTTATGCTTATTCAATTCACAAAACTCTGTAATAGTTAAGCTATGTCTTTATTGACTAACTCCATGCAATTTAATATAATCACCTCTAAAATAAGTTACCCCAAATCCAATTGGTTTATCTTTAGCATCGTATAATTTTTGCTCTACAACAAATAGCGCAACTTCATCATTCATTTTTAAAAGTTCTTTAATCTCTTCTCCTGGCATTTTAGCATACATTACAAGTTCCTTATTTAAGCTATAAAGAGAAGTCCTATTGGACATCATTTCTGGGAAAGTAGCATTTTCAAGTTCATTTTCTATAATTGGAACTCCCCTTTGATATATTAAGTACTTTAAATCATAAGCCATAGCATCCCCTTGTGTATAAAACAATCTTCTAATTCTTATTATTTTCCTATTTTTACTTATACAAAGGTTAGCTGCAAGTTTATCGTCAGGCAAAACAACATCCACAGATAGAAGTTTTATACGATCCACATCATTTATTAAATTGTTCCTCTCACTATAAAAAATAGTATATTTGTTGTAATTAGGTTTTTGAACAAAATATCCTTTTCCTGGTATAGAATATATGTATCCATCATTAGATAAAATAGAAAGTCCCTTTCTAACCGTCATTCTACTTGTACTATACTCACTACACAAGACTGCTTCAGAAGGCAAATCATCCCCTGGTTTAAGTTCGCCACTAATAATTTTATCACGTATATCATCAGCTATTTTACAATATATAGAGTTCTTCATTAATTTACATACTCCTTGTTGAATCTCATCTAATCTATATCAAATAAATTTAACATAATTATAATATTAGAATTATAAAGCGTCATTGTCAAGTTTATATACTTTGAAACTGCAATTCGTAATATACAATTTATGCATTAAATATTCAAAGTTTTTGTATAAATATTAGCCTTTGAAATCCCCTAAAACCGCATTGCTTCGTTGAAAAATTTTTTATTTAATTTCAAATTACGAATTGCAGACTTTGAAAGTTAAATCATTAATAAACAGAGTCCTAAGCATACATAAAATTTAATTTCAAGTACACTTAGAACTCTATAATCCAGATAAATATTTGCCTCTTCTTCCAAAGTAACAGCTCAAGTAATCACTTTATTATCTAGAGATGGGGGTCTCAGAAATGGAAGTTAAAAACTAAATAACAATCTGATAAATATAAACTGTAATTTATTTTCTAAAGGAATTACAGTTATAGCCAATATGTTTTTCAACAGCTTATATAACTTGTGTATACATGTTATATAAACATGCTTTATGTTTTTATTATATATCAGTTATTTGCGCTTTGTCAACGTTTTTATTACAATTCTTCTACTTTTCAAAATATGTTTAAATAAAATATATTCTTCCATAATTCAGAGTATAATGTTCGACAATTTATGTCAAAAATAACAGTTATAAATAAAAAATATTGATTTATGTAAAAATATATGATAATATGTCTATGATGCTATGAATCAGTATTAAAAGATTAGTAGATATCCCCTATTTATTTATATGCTACCCCATGTGAATTTTTTCACGCACAAAAAAGTCCACCTATAAATTAACTTATATGTAGACTTTTAATGCATACCATATAAAAACTCACTTTTTACTTTTATTATGTTTTACTCTATTAGGTTTAGCCTTAGGTCTTATCTCTATGTTCTTTTCTTTTCGTGAACCTTTTACATCATATATGGCACCGCTTCTTAAATCCACAAACCATAAAAATAAAACTAAAAATACAGCAGAAGATATGTACTGCCATACACTCCCATTTAAATTATATCTAAAATAGGTTGCTATTATTATAGGCAAGAAAAAAGCTACTAAAGACAATAAAAGAATTATCCATCTATTTGGATGAAATTTGTATAAAATACGTATTTTTAATTGATTATATACAAGCAAAAATATTATTGCAATAAATGCTACCTGTAATAGAACTTGCAACCATAAAGGCATTTGCTCTCCCCCCTTAGTTTGTCTATATATATTATTATATACTTTATAACTTATATCAATACCTTTTTTATTTATAAACTAAAGAGACTGTCCACTTTAGACAGCCTTTTTTAAAATATATATTTTTCTTTTCCTGGTTTTCTGCTAAATACAGTTACATCATCAATTTCTTTCTGTTGACATACAAATCTAGTCATTCTTTCAACTCCGAAGCCAGCTCCTGCTGTTTTAGGAAGTTCTCCTCTTTTAGCAAGCTCAATGTAGTTTCTAAGTAAGTTTTCATCCGTTTTAGCTTCTCTCATTCTTGTAATTATTCTATCATACTTATATTCCCTTTCTCCACCGCTTAATCCTTCTACATAACCCATAGGCCATATTAAATCATAGTTTCTATAAGTACCCCTGTTATCTAAATCCTCAGCATCGTAGAATTCTCTTTTGTGGTTTGTTAACCAAAATGGTTGCGTTGCCTTTTCTGAAGCTATAGCTTCGAAATCATCTCCATATTTTGCTTTTAACTCTTGAGTTGTATGTCTCTCAAAAGGACCTGTTATATCTAAATGAGATGTTCCTATTCCCAATTTTTCAAACTTGTCCTTACATTCTTCTTTTATATAGTCAAATACGTATTTTACAAGACCTTCCATAAATTCAAACACTGAATCCATAGTACCATCTTTAAATTCAAAATCCACTTGAGTAAACTCAAATAAATGTCTTTTATCTCCTCTTTCTGGTAATTCCAATCTTACATTTGGAGATACAATATAAATTTTTTGCAAGTATGGACTTGAAAGAGCTATTTGTTTATGAAATATCATGGACTTTGTTATATTAAATTCTTGTCCCTGATAGGTAATTTCGCAATCTTCTACGCTGTGGCAAAGAGGATCCGTTATAGGTGATAACATATTAGGTAAAAGCCTAATTACCCCATTTTTATACATGTAATCATCTACTGCTTTTAATATAGCTTGTTGTATACCAAGTATAGTAGGCAATTTTTCTCTTCTAATTTTTTCTATAGTTTCATTTAAAAGTGTTAATTCCTTTTCATCTTTTAATACATATGTTTTCATATGTATGACCTCCCTCAATAATTTATATAAATTCTCTAATAAACATTTTTTTGATACCTTCATTAACAATATAATAATACTTTTTAATCAACTTTGCAATATCATTAATTAATATTATAAATTTTTATAATATTGTCATTTTGCTGTATTAAAAATTAAAAATTCATAAATTATTTATTAATGATAAGGTTTACAATTATTAATTTATCAAAATTTCTGTTATAATGTTATTGTACACACATTAATTTAAAGTTTTTTGAAAAAAATACAGATAACTTTAAAAGGAGGAATATAAATTGAGCTTAAAAATTAATGGTTTAGACGACTTGGACCTTCAAATTCTTGAAATTCTTTTGAAGGATTCAAGAACTCCTTTTCTAGAAATAGCTAGACAATGCCATGTAAGTGGAGGAACCATACATGTTAGAGTTAAAAAAATGGAGGACATGGACATAATAAAAGGTACTAAACTTATAATTGATAATTCAAAAATTGGATTTGACGTATGCGGCTTTATAGGCATTTATTTGGATAAAGCTAAATCTTTTAGTAACTCACTAGATGAATTAAAACAAATAAAAGAAATCGTGGAAATCCATTATACAACAGGAGACTATTCTATATTTGTAAAGGTGCTATGTAAAAACATTACTGATTTACAAAATCTACTTATGAATAAAATTCAGTCTGTAGATGGAGTTCAAAGAACCGATACAATAATATCTTTATTTCAACCTGTAGATAGAAGTATTGATATAGATGTTTTGGATGAGTAACCTGTTTTTCATTTTCTTTTTATTTAAACTCATAAATTTTATAGAATATGCAAATAATATTTTTGTATAAAAATAAAAAGGAGATGTAATTATGAGAACGTTAGATATAATTGCACTTGTATTAGTTGTAATAGGTGCTTTAAATTGGGGACTAATTGGTTTTTTTAGATTTGATCTTGTAGCATCACTATTTGGAACAATGTCCACAGCTACGAGAGTAATATATGCTCTCGTAGGACTAGGAGGATTGTATGCACTTTCATTTTTCGGAAATGAAAGAAGCACTGGGGATACAAAAGAAGTCAAATAATTATAAGCGTAAGTGGAAAACAATTATTAAAAGTCTTCTACTTACGCTTAATTTTGCATATTATCTGAGATTTTTCTTAATTCCTCTATTTAATGTATTTTCATAGTTTATAAACTCATATAAATCATCTGAAAAAAGAGAACTAAACTTTTTCAATTCACCTACAGAAACATCTTCTATAGCCTTATCTCTTTCTTCACAATACAATACAATTTCACCAATTACTTTATGGGCATCTCTAAAAGCCATTCCTTTATTAACCAAGTAGTCAGCTGCTTCTGTAGCATTTAAAAATCCTTTTTTAACAGCTTTAAATGTATTGTCTTTTTTAATTTTTAATGTGGAGAGCATACCACTCATAACTTTAAGACAGCTTAATACGGTATCTAAGGAGTTAAAAAACTGTTCTTTATCTTCCTGCATATCTTTATTGTAGGCAAGAGGAATGCCTTTCATTGTGGTAAGCAGTGACATGAGCGAACCGTATACTCTCCCTGTTTTGCCCCTTATAAGTTCTGCAGCGTCAGGATTCTTTTTTTGAGGCATTATGCTGCTTCCTGTAGAAAATTCATCATCTATCTGTACAAAATCAAACTCTTTACTGCTCCATAATATAAGTTCTTCGCTTAAACGGCTTAAGTGCATCATTATTATAGAAAAATCTGATAATAACTCAAGAACATAATCCCTGTCACTTACCCCATCTAAAAAGTTATCTACAGGCTTTTTAAAGCCTAATTCTTTTGCAGTAAAATTCCTATCTATATTATAAGTTGTTCCAGCAAGAGCACAGCATCCAAGTGGATTTTCATCCATAATTTCAACTGCATTTGATATTCTTGCCTTATCTCTTTTTAACATATTGTAATATGCCATTATGTGATGCTTAAAAGTTACAACTTGTGCCCTTTGAAGGTGAGTATACCCAGGCATGATTACATTGTTATTTTTTCCAAGAGTTTTGATTACATCTTGAAGATTCTCTATATTTTTTATAACTTCCAAAGCACTTTTTTTACAGTATAATCTAAAATCCACTGCTACTTGGTCATTTCTACTTCTAGCAGTATGCAGTTTTTTTCCTACCTGTCCTACTCTTTCTATTAAATTTACCTCTACAAAAGTGTGTATATCTTCATAATCTCCTTCTATTTTAAGTTTTCCATCTTCAATGTCACTTAAAATAGATTGCAATCCTTTTAATATGGATTCTCCTTCTTCTTTAGACAGTATATTACATTTGGAAAGCATTTTTACATGAGCCATACTTCCCTCTATATCTTCACTATAAAGAAGTTTGTCAAAACTAAGAGAACTATTAAAGTCCTCCATAAGTTTGCTTTCAGACTTTTTAAATCTTCCTCCCCAGAGTTTCATACTAATTTTCCTTTTCCTTTTTTACTGCAGCTCTTATTTTAGAAGGTAAACTGAAAATTTTAATAAATCCATCTGCATCTTTATGATCATATAAATCACTTGCACCAAAAGAAGATATACTTTCATTAAATAGAGGATGTAGGGCATCTATACTTGCTGGCATTATATTTCCCTTATATAATTTTAATTTTACTGTTCCTGTTACATTTTCCTGGGTAACCTCAACAAAAGCATCCAGTGCCTCTCTAAGACTTCCAAACCAAAGTCCATCATATACAAGTTCACCATATTTTTGAGATACTAATTGTTTATAGTGAAAAGTATCCTTATCTATAGTTAATCTTTCAAGAGCAGTGTGTGCAGCATATAATATTGTTCCACCAGGAGTTTCATATACACCTCTTGATTTCATGCCAACTAATCTGTTCTCTACCATATCAACTATTCCGATTCCATTTTCTCCGCCTATTTTGTTTAGCTGTTGCATCATATCTAAAGGTCTTAATTCTTTTCCATTTAATTTTTTAGGTTCTCCTTTTTCAAAATAAAGTTCTACATATGTGTCTTCATCTTTCGCTTTTTCTGGTGTAGTAGTCATAAAGTACATACTTGTTTTATGCTCATTTCTTGGATCTTCCAAATCCCCGCCTTCATGACTTACATGCCAGATGTTTTTATCATTTGAATATATTTTTTCCTTAGTTACAGGAACATCTACTCCCTTTGAATTTGCATAATCTATAGCATCTTCTCTAGACTTTATGTCCCATATTCTCCAAGGTGCTATTATCTTTATTGTAGGATCAAAACTTGCTACTCCAACTTCAAAACGTACCTGATCATTTCCCTTTCCCGTACATCCATGGGCTATATATTTTGCTCCTTCTGCATGAGCTATTTCAACTAATCTCTTTGCCATAAGCGGTCTTGCAAGAGATGTACCTAAAAAATATGCATCCTCATACAATATATTGGCCTTTACTGCCTTAAATAAATAATCTTTTACAAATTCTTCTTTCAAATCTTCAATATATACTTTAGAGGCCCCTGTTCTAATGGCTTTCTTTTTTACTTCTTCCATATCATCATCTTGTCCTACATTTATGCAAGCTGCAATAACCTCTAAGTCATAATTTTCCTTTAACCAAGGAATAATAATTGATGTATCTAATCCTCCTGAATATGCTAACACAACTTTATCCTTCATGAATTCGCCCTCCATATATATTTAAATTTTAATAAACAGCTTAAATAAATAAAAATAATTAAAGTTACAGTTAAAATACTAACCTTTTATTTTAAAACTTTATTTAAAAATTCCTTAGTTCTATCTTCTTTCGGATGTGAAAATACTTCCTCTGGAGTCCCTTCTTCAACTATCTTTCCTCCATCCATAAATATGACCCTATCAGCTACTTCTCTAGCAAATCCCATTTCGTGAGTTACTACTACCATTGTCATACCTTCTTTAGCCAGGTCTTTCATTACATTTAAAACTTCTCCCACAAGTTCAGGATCTAAAGCTGATGTTGGTTCATCAAACAACATTATATCTGGATTCATTGCAAGAGCTCTTGCAATAGCAACCCTCTGCTGCTGTCCACCTGAAAGTTTAGATGGATAATAGTCCATTTTATCTACAAGTCCTACCTTACTTAAAAGTTGCTTAGCTCTTTGTAGAACCTCTGACTTTTTTTCTTTTTTTACAACTAATGGAGCTTCCATAACATTTTGAATAGCTGTCATATGTGGAAATAAATTAAAATTTTGAAAAACCATTCCCATCTTTGTAGTTATTTTTCGGAGCATTTTTTTGTCCTTAGGGTTTAGTTTCTCCCCTTCTATAATTATAGTTCCACTATCTAATTCCTCCAGATGATTTAGACATCTTAAAAGTGTACTTTTACCTGATCCTGAAGCCCCTATAACTACAAGGACTTCACCTTTTTTTACTTTTACATTTAAATCTTCAAAAACTAAAAGATTATTAAAACTCTTAGTTAAATTAGATGCTTTTATCATATATTCATTTCTATCTAAATTTTCGCCATTATTTAAAATAGCATTTTCCATAAATCAAACCTCCACTTAAATTACTTTAATTTCTAACTATAAACGGCCAATCTTCTTTCAAATATTCCAAATACAGTTGTAAATACAGTTGTCATTATGAGATACAATATTGCCGCAGTCAAAAATACAGATATAGGATCAAAGCTACTTGCATATATTTGTTGAGCTGACCTCATAAGTTCAACCATAGCTATAGTAGACACCAGTGAAGTATCCTTTAATATAGATATAAATTCATTTCCTACTGGTGGTATTATTATCTTCCAAGTTTGCGGTAAAATAATTTTTCTCATAGTTTCTACATAACTAAATCCAAGAGCTTTTGCTGCCTCAAATTGTCCTTTATTTATAGACTGTATTCCGCCTCTTATTATCTCAGCCATATATGCGCCACAGTTTAATCCCAGTCCTAATATAGCTGCAGTAAAAGGAGTAAGCTCTATTCCAATAAAAGGTAATCCATAATAGAAGAAAAATAGCTGCAGCAGTAAAGGCGTTCCTCTAAATATCCATGTATAAAAACTTGATAGTACCTTTAATACTATATTTTTAGACAATTTTAGAAGTGCTAAAAATATTCCAAGCATAGTCCCCAATATCAAAGTAATTACTGTAAGTTCAATTGTCATTACACTACCCTTTAACAAAATAGGTAATATATCTTTAATAAATCCTATGTTCACTTATCTTACCCACCTTTTGCATATACTATTTATATATATCTTCTCCAAACCATTTAGTAGATATTTTAGACATTGTTCCATCTTTTTTTAACTCATTTAATGCTTTTTGTACTGCTGCTTCAAGTTCTTTGTCTCCCTTTTTAAATCCTATTCCCATAGGCTCATTAGTAAGCTTTTCATTAAGTACTGTATACTTTCCTTTTTTGTCCGCACTGGATATATAATATTTTCCAACTGGTTCATCTACTATAACAGCATCAATTCTTCCTATTAATAAATCTTGAAGTTCTTCTGTAGTCTTATCATACTTTTTAACTTCTTTTATACCTTGGAACTTTTGAACAACTTTTTCGCTAGTTGTACCAAGTCCTACTCCTACTTTCTTTCCAGCTAAATCTTTTGAAGTTTTAATTGCTTCATTTCCAGTTTTAGTAACTATAATTTGTGCATTTTGTATATACGGTTCTGAGAAATCTATTTCTTTCTTTCTCTTTTCATCAATACTAAGTCCTGATATTATAACATCAAATTTTCCAGATTTAAGTGCTAAAACTATTCCATTAAATTCAGTACCTACAAATTGAGTCTTTACTCCCAGCTTTTTGCCTATGGCATTTGCCATATCTATGTCAAAACCTTTAAGTACGTTTTGGTTGTCCCTAAATTCCATTGGCGGAAAGGAATCTTCAAGACCTACCTTTAGTACTCCTGCTTTTTTTACCCTCTCTAAAGCATTCTGTTCTTTTTGTCCATCTCCGCTATTACTGTTACTGCTCCCACATCCTGCAAATAAAGCAGCTGCAAAAACAATTGTCAGCATTACGATTATTGTCTTTTTTAACTTTTTCATTTTTTTTCCCCTTTTCTATATTATTAATTTTAACTCCTTAGGTTAAATATATAAATAATTATACATTTAATATTATAATTATTCAATACCTTTTTTGTTTTTTGCCATACTATTTTTATTCTGTCCTTATACATATTTCTATATTTATTCAAAAATAAAAGAGGTTGTTGCAATAGCAATTTTTTAGATTGCTTTGAACAGTCCCTTTTATAGATAAATCTGCTTAAAAGTTGAGAATTGACAATGGATAGTTGACAGTTAATTGTCAACTATTTAAAAACATGTATACATGTTAAAAGGGCTGACATACTAAATTAATTAATGCAACAGCCCCCTGTTTATTATATATTCCTGTACTTTTCCATTTTTTCCTTGAACAACTCTGCCGTAGAAGGAGGACTATAAGAAATAGCATTTGCACCTGCTTCTATGGTTTCCCTTATACTTTCCTCTGTTCTTCCACCTGTAGCTATAATAGGAAAGTCCTTATATTTTTCTCTTATTTTTCTTACAAGAGAAGCGCTGTTCTTACCTGCAGCTACATTTAATATGGAAGTTCCCGCCTCTATTCTCTTTTGAATATCGTCCTTTTCAGCTACTACTGTAACTATAATAGGGATGTCAATAGCATCTCTAACAGCTTTTACAACTTCATTAGGTGTAGGACTATTTAACACTACTCCCATAGCTCCGGTAAATTCAGCGTTTAATGCTAAATTTACAACTCTTTTTCCTGTAGTAAGTCCACCACCTACACCACAAAATATAGGTACGTCAGAAGCTATAACCAATGCCTCTGTTATAACTGACTGAGGTGTAAAAGGATAAACTGCTAAAATTGCATCTGCATCTATATTTTTTATAACTGCTATGTCCGTAGTAAATGCAAAAGATTTTATCCTCTTTCCAAAAACTTTTATACCACTGGCCTCTCTTATTATACCAGGAAAATTTATCATATGTCCTCTAAGTGCTCCCCTTATTTCTGGTACATACTTAACATATTTTTTATTAATTTTCTCACCCATTTCTTTATCTCCCAAAATATTTGATATTACCTCTCTTATATATCATTGTATATTAACTAAATAAAATATTCTAGAAAAATTATTTCCATCTAAACCGAAAATAACTCCTCTGCTATCTTTACAGTTTCTCTAGCATCTTTAGCATAATAATCTGCACCTATCATATCTGCATAATTTTGATTTAATACTGCTCCACCTACTACAATTTTACAATCAAGCCCCTTATCTCTTATAGCATCTATAGTCTTTTTCATATTACTTACTGTAGTTGTCATAAGTGCACTGAGCCCGACTAATTTTACATTATCTTTTACTATAGCATCTACTACTTTATTAATATCTACATCTCTTCCCAAATCTATAACTTCAAATCCATAGTTCTCTAAAAGTACTTTAACTATATTTTTTCCTATATCATGTATATCTCCTTTAACAGTAGCAAGTACTATTTTCCCCCTGGATATTTTATTTTCTCCACTTCTAATCATATTTTCCTTTATTATTTCAAAAGATTGTTTTACAGTTTCAGCTGATTGTATTAGTTGAGGTAAAAATATATCCTTATTCTCATATTGCACGCCTACCTCATCTAACGCTGGAATTATATAAGAATTTACTATATCTACTGCCTTTTTACTCTTCAAAAGCTCATGAGTTAGCTCTACTGATTCCTCTTCCATTCCATCAATAATGGCCTGTTTTAAATCTTTATCATTTTCACCTGAATTAGGTATATCGTTTCCCCATTTTGCTTTTTCACCTTCAAAGTTACTTCTATATTTTTTTACGTATTCCTTTCCCTCTTTGTCTATGCTTGTTAAGACCTCGAAAGCTGAAATAATATCTTTCATGCCTTGGTCTCCTGTGTTTATTATTGGCAAGTCAAGTCCTGCCTGAAGGGCAAGTGCAAGAAAAGTTCTATTTAATATACATCTTCTAGGTAATCCATAGGATATATTGCTTACTCCAAGAGTAGTCTTTACTCCAAATTGTTCCTTTAAAATCTTTATGGCCTTTATTGTCTCAAGAACTTCTTTTTGCTGGGCAGATGCAGTTAACGTGAGACAATCAACTATTATATTCTTTCTCTTGATACCATAGTTTTCAGCATTTTTAATTATCTTCTCTGCAATCTTTACCCTCCCCTCTGCGGTATCAGGTATTCCATTTTCATCTATAGTAAGCGCTATAACACAGCCTCCATACTTCTTTACTATTGGAAATACTTCTTCCATACACTCTTTTCTACCATTTACTGAATTTATTATAGGTTTACCGTTGTAAACCCTAACCCCAGCCTCTAAAACTTTAGGATCGGGACTATCTATATCTATAGGCAATTGTACTACTTTCTGTATTGCCTTTACTGCTTCTTTCATAGTTTCAACTTCATCAATTTCAGGAAGTCCTACGTTAAGTCCAAGTATATGTGCTCCTTCTTCTTTTTGCTGCACTGCTTCTTTCTGTATAAAATTTACCTTTCCTTCCTTAAGCTCTTTCTTATAGTCCTCTCTTCCTGTAGGATTAATTCTCTCTCCTATAAATTTTATTCTATGGTCTAAAATTACACTATCTCGAGCTGAGCACACTGCAGTATAATTTTTTTCTTTTATTTTTAAAGGTACTGTATTTTTTAAACTTTCTACCAGCTTTTTTATAAATTCCGGACTAGTTCCACAACAACCTCCTAAAATTCTAACTCCTTTTTTAGCCATAGCCGACGTATTTTCTACAAATTCCTCAGGACTCATATCATAAGTAGTATTTTTTCCATCATACTTTGGAAGTCCTGCATTAGGCTGTACCATAACAGGTATGGAAGAGTATTTTAAAATTTCATCTACAATCCCCTGCAATTCTTTCGGTCCAAGAGAGCAATTCACTCCTAAGACATCTACCCCTAATGATTCAAGTACAAAAACCATAGTTTTAGGATCTGTTCCCATAAGAGTTCTGCCACCCTGCTCAAAAGTCATTGTACAAAATATGGGAAGAGAGGTGTTTTCCTTTGCTGCAAGAATAGCTGCTTTTGCTTCGTACAAATCAGACATAGTTTCTATTAAAATTATATCTGCTCCTGCTTTTTCCCCTATAATAACCTGACTTTTAAACAATTCATATGCAGATTCAAAGCTTAAACTTCCTGTAGGCTCCATAACCTGTCCTGTAGGTCCTATATCAAGGGCTACTAATTTATCCTTTGCCTCTTCCCTTGCAATTTTTACTCCAGCTGTAATTACATCTTTTATTGTATAATCAGAAGAACTATATTTAAGTTCATTGGCACCAAACGTATTTGTTATTATGACATCTGATCCTGCATTTAAATATTGTCTATGTACTTTCCTTATAACCTCTGGGTTTGTTATATTTAATATTTCTGGAAGTTCGCCTACTTTAAGTCCTGCTTTTTGAAGCATAGTTCCCATAGCTCCGTCAAAAAATATAAACTTGTCATTAAACTTATTTAATAAATCTCCAAATAACATTCACTGCACTCCTTTTTCCAATACAAATTTCATATTTAGGTTATTTATTCATTGCTTTTTGTATAAAATTTTAAACTTAAAACAAATTTTATACAATACATTCAGACTATTTAATTTTTTATAATTGCATAAATATACATTAATATTATTTTAAATTAATATTTATTTACTCAACTTTCGCACATACGAAATTTTGACTTAATAAAAAAATTACGAAGCAACTTTTCACAGGACAATTGACAGAGGACAGAGGACAGAGGACAATGAA
>DAISLB010000053.1:0-14553 GCA_036820645.1 Clostridium sp. | reverse complement strand
TCATCTAAACTTAGTGGGAGAAACAAACTCCCACTAAGTAAGATTCATTGATAATGAACAATTCACAATACACTATGCACAATTAAGGATGATTTTCTGTTATCACATAAAATCTAAAAATTTAACGTTTATACTACTTAGTTTTTAGATTTTTCATAACACTCGCGAAGAAAAATCTACCGAAATTGTGAATTGTGAACTATGAATTGTGAATTAAAATCATGATCTTTCTAAAACAAAAAAATAAATAGAGCACATATACCCTATTTATACAAACTGCTATCTAAATTACTTTACGAAATTTTGTGCTATACATATAATTGCAAATAATATAGCTAATACGACAGTTGTTCTTGATAGCATTGCTTGTGAAGTTCTTGATTTATTTTTCGAATAAAAGCTTTCAGTTGCTCCACCAGATATAAGCCCACTTAATCCGTTGGTTTTACCCGGCTGTATTAATACAACTGCTATAAGTATAGTTCCAATTATCAATTGTAAAATTGTTAGAAAAATGTGCACAGGTAATTACCTCCTAATATTGCATTTTAAATTAACACACGTATTATATTAACATATGCATCTGTTAATTTCAATTTACATTTTTTAAGAGCCCGGTGTTTTTACACCAGGCCTTTTTTTACTTTCTGTTTACATTATAGAATGCATCCAATCCTCTGTACTCAGCTACTTCTCCCAGTTCTTCTTCTATCCTTAAAAGCTGATTATATTTTGCAACTCTCTCACTTCTTGCTGGTGCTCCAGTTTTAATCTGTCCTGCATTTACTGCTACTACTAAATCAGCTATTGTAGTATCTTCTGTTTCACCGGATCTATGTGATACAACTGCAGTATAACCTGCTCTCTCTGCCATCTCTATAGCATTTAATGTTTCTGTAAGAGTTCCTATCTGATTCAATTTTATAAGTATAGAATTGGCAACTTTTTTCTCTATACCTTTTTTCAATCTTTCTGTATTAGTTACAAAAAGGTCATCACCTACTAACTGAATTTTATCTCCTAACTTTTCAGTTAATAATGCCCATCCTTCCCAATCTTCTTCTGCCATACCATCTTCTAAGGAGATTATAGGATATTTATTTGCAATATCTACATAAAAATCTACCATTTCTGCAGGAGTTAAAACTTTGCCCTCCCCCTTTAAATTGTATTTTCCATCCTCATAAAATTCTGTTGAAGCAGGATCTAATGCTATGAATATATCTTTTCCTGGAGCATACCCAGCTTTTTCTATAGCTTCAACTATTACCTGTATAGCTTCTTCATTGGATTTTAGATTTGGAGCAAATCCACCTTCATCACCTACACCGGTGTCATATCCCTTGGATTTTAAAAGTGATTTTAATGTATGATAAACTTCGGAGCACATTCTAAGAGCTTCACTAAAGCTTGGAGCACCTGCAGGCATTATCATAAATTCCTGAAGATCTACATTATTATCAGCATGCTTTCCACCATTTAATATGTTCATCATTGGAACTGGAAGGACTTTTGCGTTTACTCCACCTATATATTGATATAGACTTAGTCCTAAATATTCAGCAGCTGCTCTTGCACAAGCTAGCGATACACCTAATGTGGCATTAGCACCTAACTTAGCTTTATTTTTTGTGCCATCAAGTTCTATCATTGTCTTGTCTATAAGCACTTGGTCAAATACATTCATTCCTATAAGTTCTTCTGCTACATGATTATTTATATTGTCAATAGCCTTCAAAACACCTTTTCCATTATATTTTTCAGTGTCCCCATCTCTAAGTTCTACAGCTTCAAATGCTCCTGTAGATGCACCAGAAGGTACTGCTGATCTGCCTACAGTTCCATCTTCTAGTACAACTTCTACCTCTACAGTTGGATTTGATCTGGAATCAAGGATTTGTCTTGCCATTACATCTACTATTTCTATATAATTTTTCATAAACTCTAACCGCTATGTAAAACAACGGTTTTTTCACTCCCTTCATTTTTTGTTTTATATACATATTTAAAAAATCAGCTAATCAAGTTTAATCTTTTAATATAAGACTTTTACCTGTCATTTCTGAAGGCTTTTCAAGTCCCATAACATCAAGTATGGTAGGAGAAATATCTGCCAATATTCCATTTTGTCTTAAATGCTTTGAATCCTTTGATACAAACAAAAATGGGACTTCATTTGTAGTATGTGCTGTCATAGGACTCCCTGTGGAATAATTTATCATCTGTTCACAATTTCCATGGTCTGCTGTTATAAATACTGTTCCATCTCTTCCTAAAACTTCATCTGCAATTTTCCCCAAACATTCATCTACTACTTCTACTGCTTTTTTAGCAGCCTCAAATTTTCCTGTATGACCTACCATATCAGGATTGGCAAAATTTAATATTATAGTATCATATTTATCTTGATTTAATTTATTTAAGACTTCACTTGTTACCTCTCTAGCACTCATTTCGGGTTTTAAGTCATACGTAGCAACTTTAGGTGAAGGAATAAGGTCTCTATCCTCATTTTCATTTGGTTTTTCAACTCCACCATTGAAGAAAAAAGTTACATGAGCATATTTCTCAGTTTCTGCTATTCTAAGCTGTCTCTTCCCTTTACTGCTGAGATACTCTCCCAAGGTATTTTTGTAGACTTCATTTTTAAAAGCTACAGCTACATTTTCCAAAGTAGCATCATATTCTGTCATAGTTACAAATTTGACATTCAAGTTATTTCTTTTAAAACTTTTAAATACTTTATCATTTATAGCTCGTGTAAGCTGTCTTGCTCTATCAGGTCTAAAATTAAAAAATATTACGGAATCTTCATTTTTTATAGTAGCAATTGGATTTCCACGTTCTTCAATTACTGTTGGGACTATAAATTCATCTGTTTTACCATCTTCATAAGAATTTTGAACTGCTTCTAAGGCACTCTTTGCTTTTTTTCCTTTGCCATATACAAGTGCATTATATGCAAGTTCAATTCTCTCCCATCTATTATCTCTATCCATAGCATAGTATCTTCCTGATATCGTTGCTATATGTCCAATCCCTATTTGTTTTATATAGCTTTCCATATCTTTTATATAAGATCCTGCCGAAGAGGGAGGTACATCTCTTCCATCAGTAAAAGCGTGAATATATACATCCTCTAAGCCTTTTTCCTTTGCTAATTTAAGAAGTGCCTTTAAATGATCCGTATGAGAATGTACACCTCCTGGCGATAAAAGTCCTAGAAGATGGAGGGATGAATTATTTTTAAGGCAATTATCCATAGCCTTATTTAGCGCTTTATTTTTGAAAAATTCCCTTTCTTCTATGGATTTTGTAATTCTAGTCAATGCTTGATACACAATTCTTCCTGCACCTATATTTAAATGTCCAACTTCAGAATTACCCATTTGGCCCTCTGGAAGACCTACACTTAGTCCACTAGATCCTAACTTAGTATGGGGATAATTTTTATAATATTTATCAAAGTTAGGTTTATTGGCTGCTTTAATTGCATTTCCCTCTTCTTTTTCAGATATTCCAAAACCATCTAATATCATAAGCATTACTGGTTTCTTTCTCATCTTTTCCTCCAAAATACACTAAAATTTAGTAATTAACTATTTTTGCAAAATCTTCTGATTTTAAGCTAGCCCCTCCAACTAGTGCTCCGTCTATGTCAGGCTGGGTCATTTGAGCTTTAATTGTAGCTGGTTTCACAGAACCACCATATTGAATTCTTGTTTTTTCCGCTGTTTCCCTGCCGTACATTTTTGCAATTACACTTCTAATATAAGCTATAGTATCATTTGCTTGTTTGTCTGTAGCAGTTTTTCCCGTACCTATAGCCCATATTGGCTCATATGCTACGACCAATTTTTCAACCTGACTTTTTTCAAGTCCTGCAAGATCAAGTTTTATCTGTTTTCCCAAAACTTCTTCTGTTACATTCGTCTCTCGCTCATTTAAAGTTTCTCCACAGCATACTATAGGAATTATACCATATTCAAAAGCTTTTTTTACCTTTTTATTAATTGATTCATCCGTTTCATTAAAATATTGTCTTCTTTCACTGTGCCCAATTATTACAAAATCTATTCCAATATCCTTAAGCATATTAGGAGCTACTTCTCCAGTGTATGCACCATTTTCTTCATAATGCATATTTTGTGCACCCACTTTTATGTTACTTCCCTTTACTGATTTAACAACTGCATCTAAACAAACATAAGGAGGACATACAACTACATCACATTTAGCATCACTTACTAGAGGTTTTAATTCCTCAACTAGCTTCAATGCTTCAGTTACAGTCTTATTCATTTTCCAATTTCCGGCTATTATTGCCTTTCTCATGTAAACTACCTCCATTTATTTCTATTTATCATTTAAAGCTGCTATTCCCGGAAGCTCTTTTCCCTCTAAAAATTCAAGAGAGGCTCCTCCACCTGTAGATATATGAGTCATTTTATCTCCAAATCCAAGCTGATTTACAGCTGCAGCACTATCACCGCCGCCTATGATTGTAGTGGCTCCAGATTCAGCCATTGCTTTAGCTACAGCAAAAGTACCCTTTGCAAAATTCTCAAATTCAAATACTCCCATAGGACCATTCCACACTACAGTTTTTGCACCTTTTATAGCTTCTTCATACAACTTAGAAGTTTTAGGTCCAATATCAAGTCCCATATAGCCATCTTTTATATCTACGCCATCTGTAACTATAGGTTTGGCGTTTGCATCAAATTTATCTGCAATTACAATATCTATAGGTAAAAGCAGCTTTACACCTTTAGTTTTTGCCTTATCTAGCATATGTCTAGCATATTCCACTTTATCCTCTTCTAGAAGAGAATTTCCTACAAAATGACCTTCAGCTTTTAAAAAAGTATAACTCATTCCCCCTCCAATTATAAGGGTATCTACCTTTTCAAGCAAATTATTTATTACATTAATTTTGTCAGAAACCTTAGCTCCACCTAATATAGCAATAAATGGTCTTGTTGGATTTTCTACTGCATTTCCTAAAAATTTAAGCTCCTTTTGAATTAAGTATCCACATACGGCGGTATCCAAAAATTTTGTAACTCCTACAGTAGAGCAGTGTGCCCTGTGAGCTGTACCAAAAGCATCATTTACAAATATTTCAGCAAGGGATGCAAGTTCTTTTGAAAAATTGTCTTCATTTTTAGTTTCTTCTTTTCTATATCTTGTGTTCTCAAGGAGGACTACATCTCCGTTTTTCATATTTTTAACTGCATTTTTGGCATTTTCTCCTACTACCTCATCATCTGCTGCAAATACAACTTCTTTTTTTAAAAGTTCTGAAAGCCTTTTTGAAACTGGAAGCAGCGACATTTCTGGTTTTGGCTCTCCCTTTGGTTTTCCAAGATGTGAGCAAAGTATAACCTTTGCATTTTTTTCTAATAAATATTTTATGGTTGGAAGTGCACCAATTATTCTGTTCTCATCTGTTATATTCCCATCTTTCAAAGGGACATTAAAATCACATCTAACAAGTACCCTTTTTCCACTTACATCTACATCCTCAATTGTCTTTTTATTAAAAGCCATATCTGTTCCCAACTCCTTTACAAATTTATCTTACGGTAATATTATACAACTGATTTAAGGCATTTGAAAGAAAATAAATAGACAAGGGAGGCAGGTTCCGCAGATAGTGAATCCTATCTAAGGGTTCTACCAACACAGTATGATAAAAAATAGACTAGCATACTGATTAAGTTATTTCTTTGAAAATGCCTAAACATTATTGTAGTAAAAAAGCCCGTCTCATAGCCAAAACTACAAAACCAGGTCCTATAATATTATAGTCTGTCAGCAACATATTTAGTTAAATCTGCTAATCTACTTGAATACCCAAATTCATTATCATACCAAGCAACAACTTTAACCATATTTCCGCCTATACCCATAGTTGAAAGTCCATCTATTATAGAAGATCTCTCATCTCCTCTATAATCTATAGATACTAAAGGTTCTTCACTATATCCTAATATTCCCTTCATATCAGTTTCAGCAGCTTTTTTGAATGCAGCATTTACTTCTTCTACTGTTACATCTTTTGAAAGTTCTGCAACTAAATCTGTGCATGATACTGTAGGTGTAGGCACTCTAAGAGAAAATCCATTTAGTTTTCCCTTTAGTTGAGGAAGCACAAGTGCAACTGCTTTTGCTGCTCCTGTAGTAGTTGGAACCATGGATTCACAAGCTGCTCTAGATCTTCTCATATCTCTATGAGGTGCATCCAAAAGTCTTTGATCTCCAGTATACGAATGTATTGTAGTCATAAGTCCTTTTACTATCTTAAATTCTCTATCTAATACTTTAGCAAATGGTGCAAGACAGTTTGTAGTACAAGATGCATTTGAAATTATATTATGTTTAGAAGCATCATAAGTTTCTTCGTTAACTCCCATAACTATCGTTACATCTTCATTTTTAGCTGGAGCAGATATAAGAACTTTTTTAACTGATCCTCCCAAATGTGCCTTTGCTTTTGCTGCATCTGTGAAAAGTCCAGTGGATTCTATAACTATCTCAGCACCTAATGAATTCCAATCTATATTTTTAGGATCTCTTTCTGCAAATATTTTTATTTGATTTCCATTTACAACTATAGAATCTTCTTTTGCTTCTACAGTTCCATCAAATTTACCATATAAAGAATCATATTTTAATAAGTGGGCTAATGTTTTTGCATCAGTTAAATCATTAATACCTACAACCTTTAATTCATTAGAATATCTTTTAATCAATGCTTTAAATACATTTCTTCCTATTCTTCCAAAACCATTAATTCCAACCTTAACCATTTATAATTCCTCCTAAAAAATTAATTATTTATTTTAAAATAATATATGTGTTTACTTTATAAATTTAACAATTTCCTTAGCAGCACCCTCATCTGTAATGAGGATACCATTATGATTATTTCTTACGGTAGCAAGAATAGCCTCAGCTTTACTGCTTCCTCCAGCTACAGCCATCAATACCTGTATTTTTCCTATTTTTTCATTTACTATTCCTATACTTGGAGTAGAATATATTACCTTTCCATTTCTATCAAAGTAACACCCAAAAGCTTCTCCTACTGCTCCATCTGACTGGATTTTATTTATCTTTTCCTCTGGCAATCCTCTTCTTCTTGCCATTTTACAGGCTCTTCCTATGCCATACATAAGTATGTTTGCATTTGATATAGTTTCTAGTATACCATGTATATCTTTTTCCTTAATAATTGTCTTTAATGCATTATCACTTAAGTTATCAGGAACATGAAGTAATTTATAAGTACCTTCTAATTTTTCTGCTAATCTGGCAGATAAGATATTGGCTTCAGTTTCAACATTTTTACCCATACCACCTCTAGCTGGCACAACTAATATATCTTTTAAGTTAGAAACCTTAGGCATATTATCAATTACTTCTTTTATAGTGGATCCACCAGTAATTGCAATCACATCATTATTTTTTAATATATTCTTAAGATAGCTTGCAGCAGCTTTTCCTATTTCATTTAATACAGTTATATCTTCATCACAATCTCCGGGAACAATTATGATATTTTCTAAATCTAAATTGTCCTTTATAAATTTTTCAACCTTAGACAATCCTCTCAATTCATGTATAAAATCCTTAAGTTTGTTTATAATTTCCTCCCCATCTGGCGTTATAGTCATACCTGAAGTGTTTATTTCAATAAATCCTTGAGTTTTAAGAAAATCTATTTCAGTTCTAACAATTCTCTCACCTATACCTAGGTTATTTGCTAATACTCTCCTTCCAACAGGTTGATTGTAATATATAGTTCTCAAAATGTTATATCTTTTCTCTAATAGTTTTACCAATTCAGGTACTATTCTCTGCTCAAATTTAAGTATATCTTCCACTGTCACACCCCCATGGTCAAAAACAGTCCCACTGTATTATTAATTGTCCCACTTATATTATAAAGTATATAATATATTTTTTAAATAGAAATATATTAAATATTTAACAATAGATATAAATATTAGGGAGAATATTAAGATCTTTTTCTCCCTTTTAAAATCTTTTTCTCCCTTTTGATGATTTTATGCCCATCTCTTCCCTATATTTTGCTACAGTTCTTCTAGAAATATTCATGCCTTGTTGATTAACTAAATCACATATTTGTTGGTCAGATAACGGTTTTTTCTTATCTTCTTCATTTATTATTTTTTCAATATTCTTTTTAATAATTAATACAGACACATCTTCTCTATCATATCCTTTTGATATCCCTGTAGTAAATAAATCCTTTAATTTTATTGTTCCCCTACTTGTATATATATATTTATCCCTTATAGCCCTGCTTATAGTGGATTCATGCATGTCCATACTACTTGCTATATTCTTTAAAGTCATTGGTTTTAAATACTTTTCCCCATAATCAAAATAGTCCCTTTGCAATTCCAATATCTTTTCTAATACCTTATATATAGTACTTTTTCTGTGTTGTATACTTTTTATAAGAAACATTGCACTGTTTAATTTTTCTTTTACATAATCTGCGGCTTCTTTGTCCTCGTGGTTTTTAACTATATCTTTATATGCTGAATTTATTATTAGTCTTGGTGTCAAATCGTCATTCATAATTATATAATATTTATCTCCGATTTTTTCTATATAAGCATCTGGAATTATATATTTTACATCTTCTCCTGTATAAAATCCTCTAGAAGGCTTTGGATCAAAAGTTTTTATGATATCGCCATATTCCTGGGCTTGTTTTACATTTATTCCTAGTTCTTTTGCTATAACATTATACTTATTTTCCGCAATTAGCTCTAGATATTTGTCTATCATTATAAATACATTTATATCCTCTATTTTCCTCTGTGCTGCCTGTATCTTCAAACATTCGGATAAATTTCTAGCACCTATTCCACAGGGTTCTAGAGTTTGAATTATATCTATACAGTACTTTACAAGTTTTGTCGAAATTTTAAGATCCCTTTCTATTTCTCCATCTTCTATAACTAGATATCCTCTATAATCTATGTTTTCTACAATATATGAACATATAGATTTAACGTAATCCTTTTCATTCAATTCCATTATTTGCTCTTTTAAATATTCCTTTAAGGACGTTTTGTGAGAAATAAAGTTAAAAGGTGACACTTCTTCTTCTTCACTTTTTTGATAGGTTTGGTGATTAAAATTATTTGAACTAAGACTCTTTATAATTTCCTTATAATCTAATTTATCCTTTTCTATATCAGTAGAATCAGGTTCCTTAACATCAAGGACAGGATTTTGTTGAAATTCTTTTTCTACATATTCCCTAAGTTCAAGACTGGACATCTGAAGCATTTTTACAGATAATTGCATCTGCTGAGTCATGATTAACTTTTGTTCTTGAGTTAAATTAAGTCCAAAATCCATGTTCATTTTTTCTATACCTCCCATTCTCACATTTTGCCAAAAAACAACTTCCCTATTTATTATATCATAAGGATGTAAAAAATTTCTTTTATTACTACCTATCCATCGTCCATTATAAATTATAAAATACTTTACAATCCTCAAACTACAAATTGCAGATTTTTTATACACTTAATAATCCTCTACAAAAAATACTCCACAAGCTCCTGATCCCGAATGCACTCCAACTGTACATCCTACTTCACATTCTATAAAATCTAATTTTTTCTCCTTTAAATTATCTCTGAGAGAATCCAATATATCCACTTCGCCTACATGGAGTAATATCGAATCTTCTCCACTTTTTACTCCTTTTTCATCAATGTAAGCTAACATATTTCTAAGAACTCTCTTGTTTCCTCTTACCTTATCAATTACTGACATTTCTCCATCTTTCACTTCAAGTATTATCTTTATTCCTAAAATATTTCCTATAACTCCAGCTGTTTTAGAAAGACGCCCTCCCTTTACAAGGTTATCCAAACTGTTAAAAGCAAGGGTGCTTTTTACGTGTGGAGAAATTTTTTTAACTTCTTTTTCTATTTCTTTTATTCCAAGTCCTGCTTCTTTTAATTTTGCCGCCTTAATAACTTGAATTCCAAGTCCAGAAGTTACATTCATACTATCCATTACAACTATATCATCTGTTTTAAGGGTTTCTTTGGCAATACATGCGGATTGATATGTACCACTCATTTTTGATGAAAGATGAATAGAAAATATTTTATACCCCTTTTTTATATAAGAACTATAACAATCCCAAAACACCTGTGGATTCACTTGAGATGTTACAGGAAAAATATTGCTATTTTCCATTTTATTAAAAAGAGTATGCGTATCTATATCAATCCCATCTCTATAAGATTTTTCACCAAAATTAATAATAAGAGGAAATACTTCTATGTTGTATTTTTTTAATACAGCCTCAGGTAAATCTGCTGTACTATCCGTTATTATTTTTACCTTTTCCATAACTTCCTCCTTATTTCATGTCGGGAAAGTTTATCTGCCTCAAAGCCTCATAGGCAATTATTGCTACAGTATTAGATAAATTTAAGGAACGAGTACTTGTTTTTATCATAGGAACTCTTATACATTTTTCACGATCACTATTTCTTATTTCATCTGGTAAACCACAGGATTCCCTTCCAAATACTATAAAATCTCCATCCTTAAATTTAGCTTCATGGTAAAAGTTTTTCCCATGAGTAGTAGAAAAATAAAAAGTGCCCTCTTTATATTTTTCTCTAAGTTCTTCATAAGAATCATATAAGGCTGCATCTAGATATTTCCAATAATCAAGACCTGCCCTTCTCAAATGTTTTTCATCTAAACTAAAACCTAGAGGTTTTATCAAATGGAGTTTGGATCCTGTAAGTACACATGTTCTAGCAATATTCCCAGTATTTTGTGGTATTTCAGGCTGAAATAACACTATATTTAAACTCAATTCTATTTCCTCCTCCAATATTACAACATATAAAATATCAATAATAATTCTTTAGGATTATGCCCTCATTAGTTAAAAAGTCCTATTAAATATATTACTCTATATTGATGTTTCCGTAAAGAGTATACTTTTAACCGATAATTCCTGTTGTATTTATCCACAGCTGTGGATTATTTAAGATTAACCATACAATGACTAAAAATTCGTATATAATAAAGTTAGAAAGTAGGAAAATAATAATTAAAGAAGGTGATTTTATAATTACACAATTAAGAGAAAAATCCCAAGTTATAATTCCAAAGGAGCAAGCGTGGTTCTGGAGTAAAGAATGGCAGCAAGATGAAAAACAGGCAGATAAAGATATAAGGAATGGAAAAACTAAAAAGTTTGATTCTGTCCAGAAGTTATTTGAAGATCTTGATACTGGCATAGTTCAAATATGATGGGCATTTTTGCTTTACATAATATGGATTATTATAATGCCATAAATAAAGAAAATTATGCATCAATTAACATAGATAAAAATACAATTAGAAGGATTAAGGAACGTAAGGGTAAAAGCCCCTTAGAACTCTTAAGTGGTGATGATCATTGAGGACTTTTATTTAAGTATTCTATTATTCCATCTGAAATATTTTTTGCAAGTCTTTTTAATACATCTTCATTTGACAACTTTTTTCTATCCTCATCGTTAGTTATAAATCCACATTCTACAAGCACCCCAGGTATTTTGGTATATCTTAGAACTGCCAAGTTTTGTCTTCTTATGCCCTTACTTTCCCACCCATCATTCTTTACTGTTTGGCTTTCTATTGTTTTTGCTAATCTTATTCTTTCTGATTTTTGATACCCATTTACATCATAGTATAATGTAGTTATTCCCTTAAAATTTTTATCATTTAATGAATTTATGTGAATAGAAACAAAAACATCTGCATCGGAAGAATTTGCTTTGTTACCTATTTCTTTAAGGGACAATAGCTTGTCCTTATCACGAGTCAAAAATACTACATCTCCCTGACTCCTTAAGTAAGACTGAGCATACTTTGCTATCTTTAAAGTTATGTCCTTTTCATTCATATTTCCATAGCTTGTGCCTTTATCTATTCCTCCATGACCAGGGTCAAGTACTATACGATAATTCTTAGATTCATTATGGTTACTTGATATTTTAACTATAGGAGATGCAGTTATCTTAATAGAATTACCTTGATTCAATATTTTAATATTTTTCCCAAAAATAAGCATTATTAAAATAAAAAGCACACAGGAAAATATTAATTTTTTTCTGCTATCAATTCCCATAATATCACTGTCCCCTTTCATACATACATTATAGCATTTATTCCCTTAATATTCCAGTTAATGTATTCTACTTGAATCATACTTTTACACAGATTTAATTTTGTTTTAACACACCATTAATAATTATATGTTAGTATATTTTTATAGGAGGGATGAAATATGAATATATGTATAGATATTGACGGAACAATTACAGATCCATATTACTGGGTAGAAAGTGCCAATAAATACTTTAATAAAAATATAACTGCTGATGAAGTAACACAATATGAACTTCACAAAATTATTGGAATAACAAGAGATGAATATACTGATTTTTATAACAAAATCAAATTTGAACTTCATAGTAAAGAGCCAATAAGAAAAGATGCCGTAGAAATTATTCAAAAACTCACAGAATTAAATAACATTTATTTCATAACTGCTCGTGAAAAATGTCTGGAAATTTTAACACACAAATATTTGAATAAATATGAAATACCATATGATGGTGTCTATGTTCTTGGTTCTGCTCATAAGGTAGATACAGCTAAAAAGTTAAACTGTGATATATTTATAGAAGATAGTTATGAAAATGCCATTGAATTATCAGAAACTAATTTTAAAGTATTACTGGTAGATACAAACTACAATCATCTACCTTTAAACAAAAACATCACCAGAGTATTCAACTGGAATGAGATATATGACATTATAGTAAAAATGCTATTACAAGAAAAAGCCATGTAACAGCATTTTTGAGATTTCACCCCGTTAAAAATTTTTAATTTCGCTAATTACCTTCACTTGTAGTAGCTATAAGTACCCCAATTACTATAAGTATACCCCCTATAAAAAAGCCAACAGTAAGCTGCTCTCCAAGGCAGAGCCATCCGAAAATTGAACCTGTAACAGGTTGAAAAAATAAAAATAGTGATCCAATTCCTGCATCCATAAGTTCAATACCCTTATTCCACAAAAAAAATGCTCCTGATGTAGATACAACTCCAAGATAAATAATACCAAGTATGAGATTTCGATTATTTAGTATTAAAGCAAAGTTGTTATGCTGCATGAGCATAAAGGGAGTAGTAAATATTAAGGCAAACAACATTGCATATGTAGTTATAATTAGTGAATCAACCCTCTTAGATGCTATCTTTACATAAACAGACAACAATGCCCATGTTACAGCAGCTCCCACAAGGATTATATTACCTAAAAGATGTTTCATAAACATAGCATCCAATCCAATAACTATGATGACGCCAAAAGTAGCAAGTATTAGAGAAATTATTTTTTTCTTTGTAAATAACTCCTTAAGTATGAATCTGGCAAATATAATCACAAATACAGGTGTAGACGCTGTAATTAATGATCCCATATGGGCATCTGATAATTTTGTACCTATAAACTGGAGGCATATGGAGATAAAATATCCAATAAAACCTATCCAAGCTATTAGGAGCCAGTCCCTTTTTTCTATAATTACCTTACGTCTCTTCCTATAATTAAAAAACATAAGTACTAGAAACAAAACTACAAAGGCAATAGCATATCTAATCCACACAAGTGTAATTGGAGAAACAAACTCCAATATATATTTACTAACTACATACATTCCACCCCATATGCAAGCTGCTAAAAATAAACATATGGATCCAATCAATCTTTTTTTCATTGTTAAATACCTCCATCTTCTTATATTTATATAAGGTGATATCTAAGAGAAGGTATTTTAATCAAACAATTAGCCTTCATCTTAGATTATAGAGATACAACTGGTTGATCATTTTCAAATAAATTTGAAAAATACATATATTCTCCTCCTCCCATAATAATAAATGAATAAAGTAAAAATTTATTTATTGAAAATATAAAAAAACACCCACTCATTCACTTCAAAAACTTGACAATAAACAAATGTGTATTTTCGTACTTTTATTAAATATATCGTTAACCTATGTATTATTTATAAATTTTGGTGCGGATAACAGGACTTGAACCTGCATGAAGTCTCCCTCACTAGAACCTGAATCTAGCGCGTCTGCCAGTTCCGCCATATCCGCACGGTTACACAGTTAGCACACTTTTTTCTTAAAAGTGCTCATTATTCTTTAACAGTATATCACAGCAAAGCACCGAAAACAAGCAGAATTATTTTCAAACATTTAGTTCTTTTGCAAATTTAAATAGCTTTGCGGTTGTGTAATCCTTCACTACTTGATGCCAATTGCTCTGCTTGATCATCATGCCTTAGCATCATACCAGATTATTTAACCAATCAAACCTATCATAAAAAAGTAAGCATAGATGTCTAATCACTAATGTAATAGTATCTATGCTTACTTTTTAGTATAAAGCCTAGGTAC
>DAISLB010000052.1:0-14576 GCA_036820645.1 Clostridium sp. | reverse complement strand
GGTGTTAGCAATGGTAGCGATCGGATAAAAAACCAGGAAAAGAAATAGGTAAATGCCTATTTCTTTTTTTCTGCACTAATAAAAAGAAATTTTTTACTGGAATTTAGGTGATAAATTTCTGAATAACGTTTCAATTGATTGCTAATAAAAGGTTAGTGTGGTATACTAACGTAGATAGCACTCAATTGTGAAGATACTATTTTAATTAAATATCGTCTAACAAACGAAGCACCAACTGATTTTAATGTCACACATAATAATTAGTTAAGAGGGCTTTTTTTAGTATGACAAATTACACATCAGTAAATTCAAAAGACAGTTCATATCCAGAGCTTTTTAAAAGGAATTCAAAAAATCCGATTATACACTCAAAAGATTTGCCTTATACTGATTAAAAACAAAAGAATACTTTAGAATGACACTTTTGCCAAGGAAGTGTGTTTATAAATCTAACTATTAAGGAGGAAAACTTATGAAAGCATTATTTCTTGCAGGTGGAATGGGAACCAGATTAAAACCACTAACTGACGACTTACCTAAACCTATGGTACCAATAATGGTAAAACCGCTTTTAGAAAGGAATATGTTAAAACTCAAGGATTGTGGGGTTGATGAAGTTATACTTAGTACATGCTATAAGTCACAAAGAATCGAAAAATATTTCGGTGATGGAACAAAATTAGGATTAAAAATTCATTATATATGTGAAGACATTCCTTTAGGTACAGGAGGTGCAATTAAAAATACTGAAAAATTCTTCGATGACACCTTTATCATATTTAATGCTGATATATTAAGTGATATTAATATTATGGATATGATGAAATTTCACAAAGAAAAATGTGCAGCAGTTACAATTGCAATTACACAAGTTGAAAATCCTTCTGCTTATGGTGTTATTGAATATAATGAGAATCTTTATGCTGAATCATTTACTGAAAAACCGAAGCCTTCAGAGATAAAATCAAACTATATCAATGCGGGTATCTATATATTTGAACCAAATGTTTTAAAGGAAATTCCTGCTCTACAGGTAGTATCAATAGAAAAAGAAACATATCCTTTACTACTAAAAAAAGGTTATCCTATTGCAGTTTATAAAAGTGATGCATATTGGATGGACATAGGAACTATTGAAAAATATGTGCAGGCACATCAGGATATTTTAAGTGGAATCTGCCCTTTGCCAGAATTTAAGGATAAAAATGAGAACATATTTATAGGCAAAAATACAATAATCCATCCTACTACTAAAATTATTGGACCTGTGTATATTGGTGAAAACACTAAAATCGGACCTTATTCTACTATTGGTCCTAATACTATCATTGGTAATAATTGCAGAGTAGGCATAAACAACATAATTACCGGCTCTGTTGTTTGGGACAAAATGAATATTCAAAATAATTCCACACTTTCATGTATTATTCTTAACTCAAATTCTATTATCAATATGAATACTATTGAAACTGAAGTTGTAAATAAAAATAGGTTCAACATTGAATTTGGTGAGACTAAAACAATACCAAAATATACCTTGCCAATCTCATCATAAAGAAGGTATGAAAAATCTTATACCTTCTTTATGATTAATGTACTAATAATAAATAAAGGATGGTGATATTAGATGCTAAATAACAAACTGTTAAATATTGCTTTTTTAAGCACAAGTCCACCCCGGCAATGTGGCCTTGCTACATTTACCCAAGACCTTATAGATGCTAAACGTGTGGTAGATACTAATGTTATCGCTGTAAATAAATCTAAACATAGAGACTATAGTAACAAAGTAATATATGAGATTAATCAAAATAATCAAAACGATTATATAGAGCTTGCACATAAATTAAACCATTCAAATATTGATCTATTAGTAATAGAACATGAATATGGAATTTATGGTGGGGATTATGGGGTGAAATTCAAAATGAATGTAATTGATAAATTTTTAGAAAGATATTTGAGGGAATATGATTATTATTTGGAATCAGCCAAGTTATGTGCTCAACAATGTGAAAATGGCTTAGAGCGAAATGGAATAAGGGCAGTTGTTACATTTCGTGTGAAAAAGATAGATAGATTGAAAGATAAATTAGAAAAAAGAAATGAAATAAAAGAATATAAACGAGTTGAAGATATTTACAAGGATATTGTAGATTTAGCTGGAGTAAGAATTGCACTTTATTTTCCAGGAGATAGTGATGAAGTTGATAAGCTTATTCGCTCAAATTTCAATGTGCTGCATACAAAAATTTTTCCACAGAAAAAAAAATCTTCATATCAAAAGCTTTTTCCAGGATATTCGGCAAATCACTATACATTAAATTTAAAGAACGAACTGCTTTCTGAAACATCAAAAAGATATGCCCAAGCTCAAATAGAAATACAAGTTGCTTCAGTTCTTATCTATGCATGGGCTGAAGTTGAACATGATCTTGTATACAAGCCATCAAGTGGGGATTTATCTGTAGAAGAATATGAAATTTTAGATGAACTAAATGGTCTTGTTTTGGCTGGGGAGGTAGCTTTAGAGAGACTTCAAAAGGCCGTAAATCTAAGGATTGGAGAAAAGGGTAAAAAGTTTAATAATCATTATGAGCGATCATCATATTTGTATGATTCAATAAGAAATATAATGAATCACAATGAAAACGAACCCATAATAAAAAAAACTAACATTATATATAATTTTTTACATTAGCAGGCTTAGACAAACCAGTCGGGTACTGGCCTATGGACAGTGAAAAGGTTAAACTAATCAAGAATATATTACAACAGAATTAGAAAAAATACTATATGAAATTTTACCCATAACAAGTAAAAGATTAAAAAATCTAGTTTATATAATTATAGGGATAATATTATCTATAATATGATATTCATATTCAAGCAGTAGAAACAAGTGATAGAGAAAGATTTTATATATTTACTTGTGTTGGCGGACAAGGACAGATACTATATGAGGATGGTTCTCAATATATATTTAAAGGAGAATATGATGATAGGAGATGAACATTTATGCTTATTGCAACTATTAAACTACTTTACGAATATATACGCGTAATACTTCTTTGTGTTATATTTCAAATAGCTATGATTAAAAAAGAACACAAAAATGGACATAGGTATAGTTTGAAGCATTTTTTATGGGTTTATATTTTCTATATATACTTAATGCTTATATTTATTTGCACAGGCACTGGAAATATTTACGAGTTTGCGAGGTATATTAAAGTAAATGAACCAATTACCGAACTAACTCAAATGAATTTAATACCTTTTAGTCCCATTTCTGGAGGAATTATAGAACATATTGCAAACATTATAATGTTTATGCCCCTTGGCTTTTTATTACCTCTTATATGGAAACAGTTTAAGTCAGCTTGGAAAGTAATATGTACGGGATTATTATTTTCATTAGCAATTGAATTAAGTCAACTTTTGAATATACGAAATACTGATATAGATGATTTAATAATGAATACAATTGGAGCATTTTTAGGCTGGGTACTTTTCTGTTTATTTGAGAAACTATTTAAAAACAAAAAAGAAAAACAAATTGACAGCTTGGAAAGAATAAAATTGTCTTTTTTAGCTCGTCATGAAGCTTGCTTTTATCTTATTTTTTCATTTGTAGGTGTATTTTTACTCTATAATGCATAATTAACTTTGCCGTTGGTAAAATTAACATATTATTACTAAAAATTACAATAAAAGTATGTACAATAAATATATTTTATACATGCATAACCAAAATTAAGGACTAGATACTAAAACTATTATGGTTATGTATTATTTGTATGCCCATTTGAGTGAACTACCCCGTTAAAAAATCATACCTGTTTATATGTTTTATCTATAACTATCATATTTGGATTTTTGCCGTTCCAAGTCATTGTTTTAGTAAATTCGATAACTGTATTTTTACTATCAAGAACATCACCATTTCAGTATTTCTCTAATATGCCCCATTCTTTACTCTTTTCATTTTATAGCCTAAGTCGTTGACTACTCTTGAATATCAAAAATATGATAAGATATAAGTAAAATATGTAGACAATTAACTTGAAAATTGGGAGGAAATTAAAATGGATCAAACAAATGATGGTACACTAGATTTTGCAGCAAAACTATGGTCAACGTGCGATAGATTAAGAAATAATATGGAAAGTGCAGAATATAAGCACATTGTTTTGGGACTTATATTTTTAAAATATATTTCTGATTCATTCGAATATAGATATAAAGAATTAGGAGAAATGATCAAAGATCCCAAAAATGATGATTACTATTGTGAGAGTGAAGAAGATAGAATTGAAACATTAGAAAATAAAGATGAATATACATCTCAAAATATTTTTTATGTTCCAGAGGAAGCAAGATTTAGTTATATACTAAAAAATGCAACTCAATCTGATATTGGTAAAATAATAGATAATGCCATGGAACTTATAGAAAAAGAAAATCCAAAGCAATTAAAAGGTGTACTTAATAAAGTATATACAAGAGCTCCACTTGATTCACACACTTTAGGAGAAATTGTTAAAACCATAGGAAGTATTCAACTGTACAATGAAAATGATGAAATGGACATCTTAGGCAGAGTGTATGAATATTTCTTAGGAAAATTTGCACAGCAGGAAGGTAAAGGAGGCGGAGAATTCTTTACCCCTGATTCTGTTGTTAGACTACTTGTAGAGATGATAGAGCCTTTAAATGGTAGGGTCTACGATGGCTGTTGTGGTTCAGGTGGTATGTTTGTTCAGAGTATGAAATTCCTTCAGGCACATAAAGGGCAGAGAAAGAACATTTCTATTTATGGCCAGGAATCAAATCCTACCACGCTTAAACTTTGTAAAATGAACCTTGCAATTAGAGGATTAAGCGGTGATATTAGGTATGGAAATACATACATAGATGATCAATTTAAGGATTTAAGAGCACAATATGTTCTAGCAAATCCACCTTTTAATGATAAGCTGTGGGGGGCAGATAGAACCAAAGGTGATGCCAGGTGGCTCTATGGATTAGCACCGGAAAATGATGCAAACTATACCTGGCTGCAAAACTTTTTATATCATTTAGACAGTGAAGGTACAGCAGGTGTAGTACTTGCCAATGGCTCTATGACAACATCACAAAGTGCAAACCTTGAGATAAGAAAGGGAATGATAGAGAGCGGAAATGTAGTAGATTGTATGGTGGCACTGCCTCCTCAATTATTCTTTACAACAGGAATACCAGCTTGCCTTTGGTTTATGAGAAAAGGAAGAAACACAGATAAAGTGTTATTTATAGATGCAAGAAAAATGGGAACAATGATTGACAGAGTTTTAAGAAAACTAACAGATGAAGATATTAAAAAGATAGCAGATACTTATCACAACTGGAGAAAAGGCAAAGGTTATGAAGATGTACAAGGTTTTTGTGCAGAAGTAGATAGAGAAACTATAGCTGAAAATGACTATGTATTAGCACCAGGAAGATATGTTGGAATAGAAGAAGCAGAGGATGATGGAGTTCCTTTTGAAGAAAAAATGACAGAATTAGCAGAAAAACTTTATGCTCAGATGAAAGAAAGTGTAAAGCTTGATGAAGTTATTAAGAAGAACTTGGAGGAACTTGGGTATGGAGAATGATTGGAAAAATATATTTTTAGGAGAAGTAGCAGATATAATACAGGGATATGCATTTAAAAGAAGTGATTTTTCAGAAAGTGGAATTCCAATAATAAAAATAAAGAATATAAATTCTCCAAACGTAGTAATAGATGATTGTAATTATGTTTCAAATGATGTATATGAAAAAATAGATGAAAAATATAAATTACAAAAGGGAGATGTTCTAATATCAATGACAGGTTCAAATATGTCTCAGCCTAATTCTATGGTTGGAAAAGTAGGTGTAGTTAGATATAAGAATAGATCATTATTAAATCAACGGGTAGGAAAATTAGTAATTACCGATTCTAAGAAGGTTGATTATAAATTTTTATATTATTTACTTTCTCGAAGAGAGGCACAGTATGATTTGGTTTCAATTGCGACTGGTAGTGCAAATCAAGTAAATATAAGTGGAAAACAAATTAAAAGTTTAAAATTTAGTTTGCCACTAATAGAAGATCAAAAAAAAATAGTAAAAGAAATTTCTTCTTTAGATGATAAAATTGAACTTAATAATGAAATGAATAAAACCTTAGAACAAATGGCACAAGCTATTTTTAAATCATGGTTTGTTGACTTTGAACCTTTTAAAGATGGAGAATTTGAAGAAAGTGAATTAGGAATGATACCTAAGGGATGGAAGATACTAGAGCTTTCTAAGTTAGGAAATATCATAACTGGAAAAACACCGTCAAAGAACAATCCAGAGCATTTTGGAAATGAATATAAGTTCATAACACCAAAAGATATTAACGGAGATATTTTTATAACCAAGAGTGAAAGAGGATTATCAAATGAAGGTTATGAAAAGATGAGAAAAAATATGCATTATAAATACAGTATAGGAGTTTCATGTATAGGATCAGATTTAGGTGAAGTGTATCTAAATGATGATGATGGCTTTACTAATCAGCAAATTAATACGCTAACATTGAATAATTATAAGTATTATCCTTATGCGTACATATGTTTAAAGAATATGAAAGATGAATTTAAAAATATGGCATCAGGGAGTGCAGTTCCTATTATTAATAAAACAACATTTTCTAAGATAAAGATTGTAGTGCCTTCAGAAAAATATATAGAGGATTTTTATAATAAGGTAGATTCAATATTTAGAAAGATATTAATTAATATTAATCAAAATGAAGAATTGAATGAAATAAGAGATACATTATTACCAAAACTTATTTCAGGTGAAATAAAACTATAAATAACTTATGGGGGATTATAAGTAATGTGAAATTTCTATTCCATCAGATGGAGATAGATATACTATGTTGCAGTGTCCGTATTGTGGTAGGGATAATATTGAGTAGTATAAGTATTTGATAATATCAAGTGATTCTTAGGTTCAGGTGGAGTTTGCTTATAGGAATACCTCTCTCCATCTGAACCTTATTAACAGTATTCTTAGTGTCTTTAGCACTTAGAATACGTTATCCTTTAGGGGAAGAACTTATCCAGGTGCGTAGCAGTGCTTATCCCCCACTTTGAAGAAAAGCATATATTCCCAATCTTTGATTTGGTGATAGTCGCTTTCACAGAGTGCGATGGGGATGTTAGCAATGGTAGCAATCGGATAAAAAGTCTTGATAAGTTTTCAAAGGTTAAGGCTTTTTATTTTTATATTAGTTTATTGTATTTTATAACAATTTATAACAATTTATTGTAATTTTTAAATTATATGTGTATATTATATATAAGAAGAGGTAATAAATTTATGATAGATAAGTTAGCAAAATTACGGTGTGAAATGGCTGAAAATAACATACGTCAGAAAGTTAATGATGGCCATTATGTAGTTAGTAAGCATGCACATGAAGAATGGCAGAACGCAAAGTTCCTTTAGAGAAGGTTATAAGTTGCATAACTGAAGGGGAAAATATTGAAGTCCAAATTGGAAATGAAATAGATGATCTTAAAGTGTTATTTCAAGAAGGTAATAAAGAGAAGCCAGAAGTTTATACTGTAGTGGTAGATAGAGATATTCCTGTTATAGTAACAGTTTGCAGAACAAAGGACGAAGTATGGGAATGTATCAGAAATGTTTTAAAAAGAAGGGAGATGCATAAATAATGAGTATGAAATGCTATATTTGTAATCATGAAATGGAAAAGAAAATCACTGCAGTTAATACAGGGTGGGGTAATTATAAGGTTACTGTAAATGGTATAAGTGCGTATGTATGTCCAGAATGTGGAGAAATGGTACTAGATAGTGAAGATGTAATGATGCTTCAAAAGCTTAGTAAGAGCTTAGAAGATATAAAATCGGAAGATAAACCAGATGTTTTAAATCTAACAGAGGTTGCAAATCTTCTACGAGTAAGTAATCAAACTATATATAATATGATAAAAGATGGTAGAATAAAGGCTGTAAAGTTTGGAAGAGAGTGGAGATTCAACAGAAAAGATATAGATGCATATATCAATGGTTCATATGATATAGCAGCGAGAAATAAAAAAGATAAAATAGACTCATATTCAAATGAAGTCAAAAACATTTGAGGAAGAATTAAAAGATGGATGTATAACTAAATCATCAGCACATAAATTGTTAACCTCATATAATACAAGTGCTGAAATTAAGGATGTATTAGAAAGTAGTATTTGGTTTAAACAAAATGGAGATACTTATAAAATTGTAGAAGAATCTATGTTCCAAAATAATTTGGGTAGAGTTTTTACATTATTAAGAAAAGCAGACAATGATGATATATTAGATTTACTATGGGATATATAATAAGCGGATAGATTAAAATATAAGCAGTAGAGGAAAGTCATACTTCCTTAGAAGAGTATGGTAAAGTTATAATATATAAACATAAAGTGATAAGGAGTGGCAAAAGTGGCTATTAACTCTCAATTTGAATCTCTAGTGGAACAAGCAGCTATCAAGTGGTTTAAAGACCTGGGTTATGACTATATGAATGGCAGCAAAATATCTGCTGAAGATAGAAAAGACACTACAGAAGTAGTTTTAAATAAAGTTCTGATGGATAGTTTAAATAAAATTAATCCTAGTGTTAAAGGTGAATGTATACAGGAAGCTTATGAAGCCTTAAAAACTTTTAACTATCCTACAATAGAAAATAATAATAATGACATACATAAGTTAATTAGAGAAGGAGTAAAGGTTACTTATAATGATAAAAGTGGAGAAGAAGTTGGAGACATAGTCAATGTATTTGACTATAACAATCCAGAAAACAACTCATTTATTGTCTGCAATCAGGTGACTGTAAAGGGCTTACATACTCCTAGAATTCCGGATATTGTTGTATATATTAATGGATTACCAATAGGTTTGTTTGAGCTTAAAAATCCACTGGATGAAAATGCAACTATTGAAGGAGCTTATAGACAGATTAATCTTTATAAAAAAGACATACCAGATATATTTTATTATAATGAAATATGTGTTGTTTCTGATTCCACAGAGGCAAAGGCAGGTACTTTAACTGCAAATTTTGAAAGATATTCTGCCTGGAAATCTATTGATACTGGAAACATAGAAAAAGAAAAAACAGCTCTGGAGGTACTTATAAAAGGCATGTTTGATAAAGAAAGATTGCTTGATATTATAAGAAACTTTATTACTTTTGAAGATGGAAGTGCTGTAGTTAAGAATAAAAAGAAGAAAAAGAGAATAGTTTCAGATAAGAAAGAAAAGAAAAAAATAATTGTAAAGAAGATGGCCATGTACCATCAGTATTATGGCGTAAGTGATGCAATTAGGGAAACTTTAAGAGCTGCAGGGGAAAATGGAGATAGAAAGATAGGAACTTACTGGCATACTCAAGGGTCAGGCAAAAGTTTGTCTATGGTCTTTTATACAGGAAAGGTTATTAGAGAAAAAGAATTAAATAATCCAACTATAATTGTTATAACCGATAGAAATGATCTTGACGATCAATTATACGAAACTTTCTGCAATGCGAATGATTTGATACCTTATCCTGTACAGGCAGATAGTGTAGAGGACTTAAGAGAAAAAATACATACTCTTGCTGCTGGTGGAATTATATTTACAACTATTCAAAAATTCCAAACGGATAAAGAAAATATAGAAGGATTAGATGTAAATAAGAAAATGAAGAGGGCCATAACAAGAGGCAGTGAATATCCGTTATTGTCAGATAGAAGCAATATAATTGTTATGTGTGATGAGGCACATAGGAGCAACTATGATTTTTTAGATGGTTTTGCTAAAAATATAAGGCAGGGACTTCCTAATGCTAGTTATATTGGTTTCACAGGTACGCCAATAGATTTTGAAGATAAATCTACACTTCAAGTGTTTGGCGATTATATTTCTGTTTATGATATGAAACAGGCAGTTTTGGATAATGCTACTGTACCAATTTTTTATGAATCAAAAGTAGTTAAACTAAAACTTGAAAACAACGATATTGACTTGGATTTTGAAGAAGTAACTGAAAATGAAGAGGAGAACACAAAGGATAAGTTAAAATCTAAGTGGGCAGCCCTAGAAGCATTAGTAGGTACTTCTGAAAGATTGGATATAATAGCAAAAGAGATAGTAAATCACTTTGAAAAGAGACTAGAAACCTTAGACGGAAAAGGAATGATAGTTTGCATGAGTAGAAGGATTTGCGTTGATTTATATGAGAAAATAATAAAATTAAGACCCGCGTGGCACTCTGATGATATAGATAAAGGTGCTATAAAAATAATAATGTCTGGCAATGTATCAAAAGATCCTAAAAATTTTGCCCCACATCTTTTAAGTAAAACACAGATGAAAGAAATAGAAGGAAGGATGAAAGACCCTGATGATCTTTTAAAATTAGTTATTGTTAGAGATATGTGGTTAACTGGCTTTGATGCGCCTCCGGTTCATACTATGTATATAGACAAGCCAATGAAAGGTCACAACCTGATGCAGACTATTGCTAGAGTAAATAGGGTATTTAAAGATAAACCAGCAGGATTAGTAGTAGATTTTATAGGAATAGCTGAGGATTTAAAGAAGGCTTTAGAGCATTATACAAAAAGTACAGGTGGAAATGAGGCAGCTGCTTTTCCGATAGATAAGGCACTTAGGTTAATGAAAGAAAAGCATGATATTTGCAAAGCATTTTTCCACAAGTTATTGATATCCAACTGGGAAAACCAGGAGCCAGATAAGAAACTAAATTTACTAAAAAAAGGTATGGATATAATAAACTATTCAGAAGAAGTGAAAATGAGATTCTTAAAACATAGTGCAGAATTAAAAAAGGCATATGCTTTAGTTGCTCATGATGAAAGAAGTAATGATTTTAGAAGTGACATAGCATTTATGCTTGCTGTTAGAAATAATGTGGTTAAATATACACCTCCAAAAGGTCAAACTATGGAGGAACTGGATACAGCAATAAAACAAATAGTTTCAGAGGGCGTAGGGGCAGCGGAAAAACCTATAGATATATTTGCAGAGGCTGGTCTAAAAAATCCAGATTTATCAATTTTAAGTGAAGAGTTTTTGGATAAAATGAGCGGCAAGGAAAATGAAAATCTTCAAATTGAGCTTTTGAGAAAGTTATTAAATGAGGAAATAAAAGTTAAGCAAAAGAAAAATGAAGTTAAATATAAATCCTTTAAGGATATGCTTGAAAACATGATAAGTCAGTATCATAATAGGGCACTAACTTCTGCTCAAATTATTAAAAACTTGGTGGATATGGCAAAAGAAATGCAAAAGGAAGATAAAAGGGCAGCACAAATGGATATGACAGAGGAAGAAATAGCATTTTATGATATTGTAAAACAAGGCCATGAAGCTATTTTGCAGGATGAAAAGACAAAAGAGATAGCTAAAAATTTAGTTAGAATAATAAGAGAGAAAACTCAAAATGCAGTTGATTGGACAAACAGGGAAGATGTTCAGGCAAGTATAAGGGCAACGGTAAAAAGGTTACTTAAGAGAAGTGGCATAAAGGATTCAGAAGACCTTGAAAATACAATTAAAATTGTAATGAAACAGGCAAGTAATATTTTTGATAATAATATAGCTTAGTATTGTGAGCTTTAAAATAGAAATTAGTATGAGAGTTTTATTTTCATACTAATTTTTTTATATTTTAATGCAAATATTTATAAGTCATATTATGAAAAACCATTAATTTTTATCTTCTTAGAATTTTTTATAGGTCATTAAATAAATTAATTAGATTTGTTTTTTAAAATACACTATTTACTTTTGGTAATAAATATGTTACATTTATTATAACCTAATTATTACCCATGTATATATAAGGGTTAGAATAAAGGAGAGAAAAAATATGTATAAAAATAATTTAGAAAAAATGATGATCTTTAGCGATGAAAAAATAAAAACATTAATTGAGAACATAATATCTGATGAATCAGTTGTCGAAAATCAGTCTGCTTCTGCCTTGTACGAAAAACATACATTTAATTCTTTGCTTCCTTTGTACCAAAAACATATATTTAATTCTTTGCTTCCTTCAAATATAAGTGCACAAAAGTGGATCCAATTAATGTATGATGGTTATTTGGAAATCAATGAAGTTATCAGTGCTGCCTTTAGGTATTTGTCCTCTGGTATAAGTTGGCAGGCTAAATATAAAAACGCTTTACCACTTGTAGAATATGCTTCACATTTAAGCACGTTTAGCAGTGCTGTACCAACTGGGAAAGAAGAAGAGCTGCCTTATTTTCTAGTACAGTTAGATGCTGTAATTGGCGAATTGGAATATTACGCCAACAACTATACTGGAGAACTTACAGGAATAAAAAAATCTGAAATTCTAAAACAAGTAGATTATGCAAGAGAACTTTATAAAATTGCCAAAGATAAACCACAATGCATGAAATATATCAATATTTATAATCTGGTTTGTAATAACTGGGAATATCTTAAGAAGCACACAATAACATATAAATTACTAAGTGCTATGGCAAAAATGGAAAAAGGCTGGACAAACAATGCAGAAACAAGATATAGACTTACTCAAATTTTAAAAACTGTATCAGTTGCCTGGGATAATTAGAAAGTATATTAGTCGCAGGTAGCAAAATTAGAAGTGATGATCCATTTTATAGAAATGGATCTAAACTACCTTTTTTTAATGTACTATTTACTTTTGGTAATAAATATGTTATAGTTATTCTAACCTAATTATTACCCACATATATAAAGAGAGGTTAGAATAAAGGAGAGCAAAATCATGTCCAAAAATAATTTAAAAAAAATGATGATTTTTAGCGATGAAAAAATAAAAACACTAATTGAGAACATCATATCTGATGAATCAGTTGTCGAAAATCGGTCTGCTTCTGCCTTGTACGAAAAACATATATTTAATTCTTTGCTTCCTTCAAATATAAGTGCACAAAAGTGGATCCAATTAATGTATGATGGTTATTTGGAAATCAATGAAGTTATCAGTGCTGCCTTTAGGTATTTGTCCTCTGGTATAAGTTGGCAGGCTAAATATAAAAACGCTTTACCACTTGTAGAATATGCTTCACATTTAAGCACGTTTAGCAGTGCTGTACCAACTGGGAAAGAAGAAGAGCTGCCTTATTTTCTAGTACAGTTAGATGCTGTAATTGGCGAATTGGAATATTATGCTAACAACTATACTGGAGAACTTGAAGGGATCAAAAAATCTGAACTTCTAAAAGAAGCAGATTATGCAAGAGAACTTTATAAAACTGCAAAAGATAAACCACAATGCATGAGATATATCAATATTTATAGTCTGATTTGTAATAACTGGGAATATCTTAAGAAGCACACAATAACATATAGATTATTAAGTGCTATGGCAAAAATGGAAAAAGGCTGGATAAGCGATGCAGAAACAAGATATAAACTTACTCAAATTTTAAAAATTGTATCGGATGATTGGAAGGATTAGAAAGTATATTAGTCAGAGGCAGTAAAATTAGGAGTAATCATGGCAAGAGATATAAGAGTAATAATTTGAGGTGGGAAATGACTCCCCACACGCAGCTTGTCTGTAAATAGAGATGTAGGATATGCCGCCCTACTAAATTATTATTTTAGCATTTAAGCACCCAGGTCTTGGGTGCTTTTGTTTTATATAAACACATGGGGTTAGGGGGACAAGTTTTATGTTAAGTGAATTTAGCAAGTTTAAATATTAAACTTTTGTACTATTTTATTAAGTTCTTTTACAACTTGAACTTGATCTTCGGATGTCATTACTACTTTATCTATAGATTTTATTGATTTAACCATGCTCTCTTTTATCGTTTCTGTATTTTTATATGATTTTTGTGCATTTTGAGCTGTATTTTGTACTGATTCACTTACCTGATTTATAATATATGATTCTAAGTATTGTTCATCTCCATTACTAGCAATATTACTAGTGGCATCTACACCTAAATCAATTCTTCATAAATGAGCTAAATTATTACAAAGTTACAATAAAAGGTAAAAAATTCAAGAATGAAAGGTATGGCAACATTGTTGTAGATATTATATATAGTATTTGATAGTGTGTCTGCAAAATAATCTCTAACTGAATCAAATAAACTTTTACAAAAAGTCATGAATCAAATGAAGTAACTTTCCTGTCATGCTGTATGATTTTTCTTCATATTCCGGGGGCCGATAAGCCTGCTTTTTTAAGTTAATGCAACTACAAGATGTTAAATTATAACATTTACTTTATATCTGGTTACAGAGCTTTTGTTATTGCTCAAATAAATATTTTGCTGTTAATTACATCTAAACGTATATTATATACAATTAATTTCGTATTATATTCATTTATATATTGCATTAAAAATAAATTTTGCTATAATATATATGAGGTGAAAATACATGGACAATAATATATTAAATGTTGAACAAGCCGTAGAATTTTTAGGTGTAAGTGAAAAAACGCTAATAAAATTACTTAGGGAA
>DAISLB010000051.1:0-15029 GCA_036820645.1 Clostridium sp. | reverse complement strand
GAGCTCTAAATGGAAATGATGAGAAAGACACAGCAGTTAAAACTAGCACAAATGATACAACTCAAATCAAGCAGGAAACAACCCAAAATAAAACAGAAACATTTAAGGTTGGAGATGTAGTACAGTTAAAAGATTATAAAATAACTGTCAATAAAGTATATACAGTTGAAGGAAATGACTTTGCTAAACCTAAAGACGGAAATGAATTTTTAGCTATAGATTGTACTGTAGAAAATATATCTAAAGAAGAACAAAATCTTTCTTCTATGATAATGTTTAAAGTAGTAGATAAAGACGGTAGAGCTTGCGAATATTCTTTAACTGGGCAAACTGCTGCTAATGCTGGACAATTAGATGGCACAATAGGAGTAGGAAGAAAAATAACAGGTGTATATGTAGTTGAAGTACCTCAAGGTCAAACAGGATTAGAATTGGAGTTTGACAGTTCTTTTCTTACAGGTGGCCAGGTTATAGTTACGCTCAATTAAATGAATAAAAACAAAGGAGCATTAATATATTGCTCCTTTTCTAATTAAGTATTTCAGCTATACATATATTATATTTTTTATAAATTTTTAATTACCATTTATAGTTTTAAATATATCCATATATTCTTTTGACTGATCTGGTGTTAATACTCCATCTATTCTTAGTAAGGCTTTATTATTTTGTTCTATGTATTGGGTAAGCATTGGCATAGATTTTATTATATTTTGTATATAAGTTTTTCTTGCTGTAGCGTCTTCTTTATTGTTAAAAAATTCAACTGAGCAATCTACATTAGAATCTTTTGATCTGCTGTCTTTCCAGGTTATTTTTTGGACATATTGATTAGGTCTTCCTAAAAGTTTATTTTCATCATTTTCGGCTGTAACAACAGTTATATTTGTCATATAGTTGCCTTCTTTGGTTTTTAGAGTATCAACTATATATTGAGCTGTTATTTTTGGCTTTGGTTTAGGTTTATTACTGACATTTGAGCCTGTACCACTACTGCATCCAATTAAAGCAAATAACAACAGTGTAACCATTAAAAATATGGTAATTCTTTTGATTGATTTATACATTTATAATTCATCCCCTTAAAATACAATTTACACTACAAATATTATATAAAATATATATTTATGTCAAATAAATATTTCCTGTTTAAATTTAAACAGGAAATATATCAATTGGTATTTCCATTGGATTATTAAAAGAAAATATAAATAAGTTTATTTAACTATACAATAGTGAAGAAACTCCAACTTGAAATTAAGTTGGAGTTTTGTTTTGCCGTCAAAAATTCGTCAAAAATATATTATAAGATATTATATAATATATTGTAAGTATTTATTTTTATGTTATTATAAATGGACTAATCATAGTATATTATATAATTTTATATAATATAAATAGTACTTTCTTATATTATTATAATATGCAGTTTCAAGGTCTTGATGCAGTAGAATAGGGGGCATGTGGTTAATTCGTCAAAAATTCGTCAAAAATATATTATAGATTTTCATTTATAATTTTTTTAGCTTTATCAAGCATATCTTGGGTTACATGGGCATAGGTATCCATTGTTTGTTTTACATCATGTCCTAAAAGACTGGCCGTTGTTTTGAAATCTAAGCCATTACCTATAAGGGTAGTGGCATATGTATGCCTAAGCTCATGAACCGATATTTTATACCCGTTTTTTTTATACGTGTTACAAAGGGTAGCAGAGATTGATTCTCTTGAATTATAATCAAAAATTCTGTCATTTAAATTTAAAATTTTTTGTTCACTCTTATATATTTTAAATTCTTTCATTAAATCTTTTGGCATAGGTACTTTTCGGATTGAGTTTTTGCCTTTAACTTCTCCGAAGTTATACTGGCCATTTTTATCCATTTTCCACTGCTTATTTACTATAAGCATACTATTCTTAGTATCAATATCGCTCCAAGTTAATCCTAATATTTCACTTATTCTAAGTCCACATTTCGCAGCAATCATTGATATAAGATGAAGCTTTTTGTTTTTTATTTTATCTAATAAATCATTTGTTTCTTTTTTTGTAAGAGCCGTTTTATTATTTTTACTTTTACTAATCTTAAAATCTATATCTTGAACAGGATTATTTAAAATAATTTTTTCTTTTTTAATCGCATAATTAAAGGCATAGTGTATAGAAGATAAGAATCCTTTGATTGAATTTTCGCTATAGCCATTTTCAACGAATTTGTCAACGCATTTTTGTATATCTGAACTTTTTATTTTTATTACAGCATACTCATTAAGTTTGCTAAATGCATTAAATGTTGCCTTATAATGTTGAATAGTATTGAATTCTTTGTATAATTTTTGGTGTTCAATAAATGCCATGTAATATTCTTTGAATGTTATCCCTTCAAGGTCACTATTTAGGTTAGACCGTAGTTCTAAATCTTTTTCTAATTGTTTTATTATTTGGGTTATAATGGGCTTAGCCTCTTTTTGTGTTTTAAACCCCTGTCTTGATTTTTGCTTCCATTTGCCTTTTGAATCTTTATAGGAAATAATAAATTGTATTCCTTTATCCTTTTTTCGATAAGTAACATTGTAATCCATGTAATTTTCCTCCTTGTACAATAAGAGGTATAACAAAATACCTCTGTTTTTACTTTTTTCCGCATTTTATGTATATTACATTTTAGGCTCGTTTAATAATAGGATTATCGTCTAGGGTGGCACATTGTTCATCTTGAAGTTTAATATCAACCATACCGATTATTTGCATTTTTGCATTATGAGAAAGCTTGCGATATTTAATTAATAATTCCTCCTCATCTTTAGCTAATTTAGTGACAGAGTTTATATTTTCACCATTTAATCTTTCTAGACTAACATTTAAACCTTTAGACAGTTTAAAAGCAACCTCTAAAGTTATGTTTTTTGTTTTTCTAGAAATAATACTCCTTATTGTTGAATCAGATAAACCTGTAGCACGTGCTACGTCTGGTATGTTGAATGACTTTTCTTCCATAATGTCTAATAGTATTTTATAAAAATCCATAATTTTATCTCCTCCTAGAAAACATTATACTATAAATTTAACGCATTGCAATGAGAAAATGAAGAAAAACTATTGACATTTAACGCAATGCGTTATATTATTAGATTACAAACAACGCATTGCGTGATTAAGGAGGCGAAAAAAATATGAGACCCACAAGTATAAGATTTGAAAATCTTAGAGCAGAAATGGCGAGAAATCAAATTACGATTAAAAAAATGGCGAATGAAGTTGGTGTTAATAGGGATACCATGAGTGGAAAACTCTCTGGGAAGAGACCACTGTATTTAAACGAGGCTTTCATTATAAATAGAACTTTTTTTCCAAACAAAGATATTCCCTATTTATTTAAAGAATTACTTGATAATTAATTTACCCGTTTGTTCAGGCAAATTAAAAAGAAAAGAGGGATAAAAATTGGAACAACTTTTGACTAAAAAAGATCTTGCTCAAAGATGGAAAGTAAGCCTTCCAACTATAGATAACTATATTGCGGATGAAATAATAGCTCCAATAAAAAATATTCCATCTATAAGATTTAATCCTCAATACATTGCCGAGTTGGAGGGAGTTAAATTAGAAAAACATTCCCCTCTAGAATGGAGAAGGATGGAAAAAGAGTTGGAATACTGGAAGTCTAGAGCAGAGAAGACGGAGGAAGCTATTGCAAAGATGAGCATCATTGCTACAGAAGTTATTTATTTTAAATAAAAATGAAGAAAGAATTAAAATATTCTTTCAACATATGCTACAAGCCATATCTATATAAATACATCTGAAATACAATTCACTTCATTAGTGCCGCAATGGCCACTTGTCATACATAGCAATTTATAAGGCAGGTGTTAAATATGCAGGAACAGTATAATGCAATGCACGAATTGACTAGGATTATAGCAGAGAGCTTTAGTATGTCGCACGTGGATGCTGAAAAGTATGCCAGGAAGTTAAAGACTATGGCGCTTAAAGAGTACAAGAGAGCTTTTAGGAAATAGGAGGGAGGCTGAAGTAATGAAATACCAGGCTGAATTTGAAGATAATGAAATAGAAGTTTTTGAAGCAGAGAGTAATGAGAAAGCCATAACAGAAGCTTTTAAAATGGAAAAAGACCATGGAAATTTATTTAACGTTACTTTACTAGATGATGATTATGAAGAAATGGAAACAATATTTTGAATTAAAAAGGAAGGTGAGATAAATAAAATTGAGTGATATAAAAATCGAATCTGAATTTAAACATTTATTACCACCACTAACAGAGGAACAGAAAGCAGAACTTGAAAAAGACATTATAAAAAATGGTTGTCTAACTCCTTTGGTAGTATGGAACAACATTTTAATAGACGGTCACCACAGATATGATATTTGTACTAAAAACAATATACCATTTGACCTAACTGAAATGGAGTTTAAAGACAAACTGGAAGTTATGGAATGGATTTGGAGTAACCAGAAGAACAGAAGGAATTTGAACAAATATGAACTTGCTCAAATAGCACTTAAATTCAAGCCTGTAATAGAGGAAAAGGCTAGAAAAAATAAAATCGAAGCTGGTAAAAATTATGGTGTAGGTAAAAAAGAAAAGCTTTGTCAGAAGTCTGACGAACCTATTCAGCCAATAGACACCAAAAAAGAATTAGCACAAATAGCAGGAGTATCACATGACACTATTCACAAAGTTGAAGTTATAGAGGAACAGGCTCCAGAGGATATTAAAAGGCAGGTAAAGGCTGGAGATTTGACAATCAATAATGCTTATATTCTTACTAAATCAGCTGTAGAAACTAAAAAGAAAAATGAGCAACTTGAAAAAGAATATCAGGAACAGCTTGAAAAAGAGAAGCAGGAACAGGAGGAGAAGAAAAAACAGGAAGAACTTGAAAAGGCGTTGCCTGAAAACGCGGTTTTGATTGATAAATTCAGGAAACCAAAAGAAACTCATATTTTCGGAATAACTGATTTTAACAATCTAACTGAAGAACAACTTGATAGCTGTATAAAACACTCAAAAAAATATGAAGATGCTATATCTAAAGTGGCATTGTTAAGTACAAGCGAAGATTCATTGAAAGCGTGGAACTGTGTATTAGATACAACAGAACTTATTGGTATGGAACTATCAGATATAAGTCTTGCTATCAGGAATTTAATAACAATTCAAAACTATTTTAAGGGGGTAAAAAAAGATGGGTAATTATAGCAGTCTTGAGAAAAAAGCAAGAGAAGCCATATTGCAACAAATGGATGAACTTGGAGAAATTACTACAGATGCCGTAATGGAACTTATAAGACCACATTATATTTTTGATATTCGTAAACTTAGAAATCAAGCACTTAGACGTACAGCAAATAGTTTGATGCGAAGATACAAGGATGATAAAGGTATAAGAACTTGCTTTAACTATAAGGATAATGGAGTTTCCAAGTATGTAAATGTGGATAAAACTAAAAATTTGAAGGCTCTTGAGAATATAGAAAGTCAGTTAAATAAGAAGTATAAAGGACTAAATGCATCTAAGAAAAAAGTAGCTTTAAGAAAACAAGTACTATCTGGACAACTATCTATTAAAGATATTGAAAATTTTAGGTAGGTGATACAAAGTGATTGAAATTATTACTGCTGAACAAGCACATAAAATAATTGACACTGGAAGACCATATGGTTCATTTCTACGAATCCAAAAAGATGGCACTTTTACCGGAATAGACAATACCGGCGGTGAAGCTTTTACAGAGGACTTTAAGGACTTGAAAAATTGTTTGGCATATCTGAATGGAGCTGATTTGGAAGATTGTTTGGAATTGGAGGGATATAAATAATGGAAAAGGATTGGTATAACCACCCTGTAAGCTCCAAAGAATTTAAAGCTGGTTTGAAGGGTGCAGATTTATTTCAACTTAGGAGCTTGCTAGGTGTTTTTAGGAAAAGGCAACTGGAAGAACAGAAAGTAACAGCCAAAATTAATGCTATAAGGAAAGAGAGTGAGAGGAGGAAGAAAGTTGCAAGTCTATGATTTTTATATAACTCCAGAAGAATATAAGATAGCTGCTGAAAATGGAATTTGTAGGACTACCTTAAATAGTAGGATACGTGATTTGGCGTGGGATAAGGAAAAGGCTATCACCACACCACCTAGAATGTACAAGAGAGTACCTAAGTATTTAGTGGAAGAAGCACAACAAAACGGTATACCTTATATAGTATTAAACCAACGGTTAAATATCCTTGAGTGGGATGCCAAAAAGGCAGTAACAGAGCCTATATGGGGCAAGGAGCAACGCAGAAAAAAGGCAAATAAAATGCGTGATAAAAACAGAAAATACCCAAAAGAAATATTGGAACTTGCAGAGAAAAATAATATATCAAAACATGTTTTCTATGACCGCATCAACAGACAAGGTCTGGATATATTAACGGCTGCTACCAGACCTATTATGACCAGAAAACAAATATCAAGACTTGGAATTGAAGCTTATCGAAACTTATATGGTCGTAAATTTGGGTGCTATTGAAGGGATGGTGAAAGTATGAGTGTATATGTATTACTTGAATATGTACAAGAGTGCAGAAAAAGAGGTGTTAAGCCCACAAAGGAGGGACTATATAAGTTTAAAAAGCTGTGGAAATAAAAAATGCCCTTTGGCCAAAAAGTAATATTAGTCAATTCCACTTTACTACAGAGTGGAAAATAAGTCAAATGTGGAGGTGGGAATTATGGGTAGATTAAAGAAAATTGCCTTCCAAGCAGAAAATAATGAGCCTATATATGTACCTAAAAGAATAATTGACCGCATAAATAAAAAGGCTATCATAACAAAACAGTCCGTTGTTGAAAGGAAATTAGTACTTGAATATAAATCTAAAAGTGGCATTAGCCATGGAGTAATGGAATTGTATGATATGGGTCCAGATGTACCTAAAAATAATAAAAATTAGAGGAGGGTTATATTGGAGAACACAGTAGCACTGGTTAAATTCAAAGGATATCAGGAATTTATGGAATACTCGTATTTTACTGATATTGATAATTTGGAAGAAGGTGATGTAGTAGTAGTACCAACCAATGATTTTTACTCAATAGCCATTTTTTCAAGATACTCAAAGAATAAGCAGCATATCAAAAATGCATCCAAGTGGATAGTAGAAAAAGTAGATATAGAAACATTTGAAACCAAAATGTTTTTAGGATTATAAAGGGGGAAATTTAATTATGAAAATTGTAGCAGAATTTAATTCAAATGAGGAGCTATTAAGCTTTATCAAAACATTTAGTGCTAAGGAAATTATATCAAAAGCAAAAATAGCAGAAATAAAAGAAGTTACTGACAAGGATACTGAATTAGCTGATTCAGCACCAGAAGATTCACCAGAAGGTGAAGAATCTAAAACAGAGGACAAACCCCAGGCTAATATAGATAAGACACCTGATGCAGTAGAAAAAATAACTAAGGAAATGGTAAGAGCCGCATTTACTAAATTAATTAAATCCGGAAAGCAGAAAGAAGCTAAGGAACTCACTAAAAAATATGGTGCTAGTAGGCTTCCAGATATAAAAGAAGAAAATTTTGAAGCTATTTATAAGGAAGCAGAGGAGTTGTTATAATGGCAGAAAAACATGCTTTATTAAGTGCTAGTTCTTCACATAGGTGGCTTAAATGTCCACCTTCTGCAAGACTTGAGCAGAACTTCGAAAATAAGACAAGTGAATCTGCAGAAGAAGGAACCCTGGCTCATAGACTGGGAGAACTAACTCTCAAATTAAGTCTAGATGAAATTACTACAGAAAAATTCAATTCAGAATTTAAAAAAATAGAATCAAATGAACTGTTTACAGCGGATATGCCTGATTATGTAAGGATTTATGTTGATACTTGCATGGAGAAGGTATCAGAAGCCAGGGCGAAAACACCTGATGCACTATTTAAAATTGAACAAAGGTTGGATTTTAGTAAATGGGTTCCAGAAGGTTTTGGAACTGGTGATTTTGTGATAATTGCAGATGGTACTATTGAGATTTGTGACTTGAAGTATGGTAAAAGTCCAAATGGAAAAGTATCAGCTATAGACAATAAGCAGATGAAACTTTATGCATTAGGTGCCATAGCAGAATTTAGTTTCTTATATGACATTGAAAATATAAGGATGACTATTATACAACCAAGATTAGATAGTATTTCAACTGATGAAATAACAGTAGATGAATTGCTAAAATGGGCAGAAAAAGTTTTAAAACCCACAGCAGAACTTGCATTTAAAGGTGAAGGTGAGTTTTGTGCAGGTGAACACTGTGGATATTGTAGGGTAGCCACCTGCCAGCATAGAGCAGAAAGGAATATGGAAACTGCTAAATATGATTTTGCTGTACCTGGGACCTTAAGTAAAAATGATATATCGGATATTTTAGGCCGGGTAGATGAATTGATAAAATGGGTAAATACCATAAAAGATTATGCATTACAGCAAGCTTTACAGGGAGAGGAATTTCCTGGATGGAAAGTAGTTGAAGGTAGGAGTAATAGAAAATATAAGGATGTTGATAAGGTTGCTGAAATATTATTGGAGAATGGATATAACGAGGACGAAATTTATAAGCCAAAGGAACTTCAGGGCTTGACCAATATGGAAAAAGTTATTGGTAAGAAAAAACTTGGGCAGTTAATTAGTAATTTAATTGAAAAGGCCCAAGGAAAACCAACGTTAGTGGTAGAGAGTGATAAAAGGCAAGTATTTAATTCTGCTGTAGCAGACTTTCAGGAGGCTTAATATGACTAGAAAATCAATGAAACAGCGATTCAAGGACCATATGGGAAAAAGTAAAAAACTAACAGATGAGTTACGTAAAGAAGGTATTAATGCAGATATGAATAAGGACACTGGAGAAATAACTATAGACTTAAAGAGTATATATGAAAAATTTAAAAATCAAAAGGAGAATGATTAATATGTCAAATATAAAAGCAAAAAGAACAGGAACAAAGGTAACTACAGGAAAGGTAAGACTTTCATATGCTCATCTTTTTGAACCTCACGCCATAGAGGGAAATGAACCTAAATACAGCGTATCTGTAATAATCCCTAAGACTGATACAGAAACATTAAAAGCTATTAAGGCAGCTGTAGATGAGGCTAAGGAAAATGGAAAAGCTAAATGGAATGGTAAAATACCAGCTGCTTTAAAAACTCCCCTACGTGATGGCGACACCGAAAGACCAGATGACGAAGCCTATGTAGATAGTTATTTTCTAAATGCAAACAGTAAAAATAAACCTGGTGTGGTAGACCAAAATGTACAACCAATACTAGATGCAACAGAGGTATATAGTGGTTGTTATGGAAGACTTACATTAAACTTTTATCCCTATAGTGCAAGTGGTAACAAGGGCATTGCTGCGGGGCTTGGAAATGTACAAAAATTAGCAGATGGGGAGCCGCTTGGAGGCTTTACAAGGGCGGAAGATGACTTTGAAGCTATAGAAACAGCAGAGGATGATTTCTTAGGCTAATGGACACCTTGGCTATAGATGTGGAGACATACTGTGACTTAGATATAAGAAATGTGGGTGCTTATAAGTATTGTGAGCATCCCTCATTTGAAATAATACTGTTTGCATATGCCTTTAATGATGAACCCGTAGAAATCGTAGATTTTGCCCAAGGTGAAGAATTACCCCAAAAGGTTATAGATGCCCTTTGTAATCCAGCTATAACCAAAACAGCTTTTAACGCAAATTTTGAAAGAAATGCAATAAGTTCAGATATGTATTTTCCAGATGGTATGCCGCCGGAACAATGGTCTTGTACTATGGTGAAAGCTCTTACATTAGGATTACCCGGCAGTTTAGATATGGTAGGCAAGGCAATGCACTTCGAAGAAGACAAGCAGAAAATGAAAGAAGGTAAATCTTTAATACAATATTTTTGTAAACCCTGTAAGCCAACAAAAACAAATGGTGGTAGGGTACGAAATTTACCGTACCATGCACCAGAAAAATGGGAAACTTTTAAATTGTATTGCAAACAAGACGTTGCAGTTGAAAGAGATATAAGAAATAAGTTAAACAGGTATCCAATTATAGAAAAAGAACAAAGGCTATGGGAATTAGATCAACACATTAATGACAGGGGTGTAGGTACTGATATAGTTCTAATAGAAAAGGCTATTGAATGTGATACAAATTATAATAAAAAACTTACAGAAGAAGCTATAAATTTAACAGATTTAAACAACCCTAACAGCCCTACTCAATTAAAAAAGTGGATTGGTGAGAGGGTTGGCCATGAAGTTAAGAGTCTTACAAAGGACAGTATACCAGTACTTATAGAAAAAAATAAGGACGAAAAAGTAAAAAAAATTTTAGAATTAAGACAGCTTATGGCTAAAACTTCAATTAAAAAATATGAAACTATGGAAAGGTCAAGATGCGAGGATGGAAGAATAAGAGGACTTCTACAGTTTTATGGTGCCAACCGTACTGGAAGATGGGCAGGTCGGCTTGTACAGGTACAAAACCTCCCTCAAAACCATTTACCGGATCTAGATGATGCCAGAAACTTCATAAAAACAGGACAGTTTGAAGAAGTAGAGTTTTTATATGACAGTGTACCGGATACATTAAGCCAGCTTATAAGGACAGCTTTCATACCTAATGAAGGTAACAGGTTTATAGTAGCAGACTTTAGCGCTATAGAGGCAAGAGTAATCGCCTGGTATGCAGGAGAAAAGTGGAGATTAGAAGTTTTCAAAACTCATGGAAAAATATATGAGGCTTCTGCAAGTCAGATGTTTCATGTACCCATAGAAAACATTAAAAAAGGTTCTGACCTAAGGCAAAAAGGGAAAATAGCAGAGTTGGCACTAGGTTATGGTGGGAGTGTTGGAGCTCTTACATCTATGGATAAATCAAAGAGTATTCCAGAAGAAGAATTGCCGGGGTTAGTACAAAGCTGGAGAGCTGCAAACCCACACATTACTAAATTTTGGTGGGATTGTGATAAAGCTGCTAAAAAAGCTATAAGAGAAAAAACAACGGTAAATATGCAGTTTGGACTTAAGTTCATATATGACCCCGGAGTTTTATTTATACAACTACCTTCAGGTAGAAAATTAAGTTATATAAGACCCAAGATAGAAAAACATACTACATTTTCAGGAGATAAAATCACGTATGAGGGTATGGAACAGACAAGTAAGAAATGGAAAAGACTTGATACCTATGGCCCAAAATTAGTGGAGAATATAGTTCAGGCTACTGCCAGAGATTGTCTGGGAGAGGCTATGTTTAAAGTCACCAAAGCAGGCTATGACATTGTGATGCATGTACATGATGAATTAGTACTTGATGTACCTAAAGAATTTGGAAGTATGGAAGAAGTATGTAATATTTTTGGCGAACCTATAGACTGGGCTCCTGGATTACTACTTAAGGCTGATGGATATGAGTGTGAGTATTACATGAAAGATTAATATTTTTAAAAAAGGTGATCAAATATGGTTGGTAATAATATCAAACGAATAAGAGAACAAAAGTCAATTAGCGTAAATGAACTTTCTAGGTTAAGTGGAGTTAATGCAAGCTATATAAGTGCATTAGAAAGAGGTAAGAAAAATAATCCTTCCTTAGATATCTTGCAAAAAATTGCAGATGCTCTTGAAATTACACCAAAGGATTTAACCTCTGAACCATTTGCAAATGAAAAAATTCCACCTAATAAATTTAAAAGTACTTGCATAGATGCAGTAAACTGTTTTGGAGCCGAACCACAGAAAAGACAGACTATAGAAGAATGTTCAGAGCTTATACAGGCCCTATGTAAAGATTTAAGAGGTAAAACCCATAATGTAGAGGAAGAAATAGCTGATGTAATGATTATGCTCGAACAACTTACCTGTATTTATGACAATAGCAAAATAAACAAATTCAGGGAAGAAAAGATTGATAAGTTAAGAAAAATTTTAGAAGGGTGATTTTATGCAAATAAAAGTTGAAATTGATGATAAGGAATTACAGGAGGAAATAACAAATATAATTGCAAGAAAATTAACTGCCTCTTGGAGTGCAGAAAGAAATTTAATGAAACGTACCATAGCTGATTCGGTTAAAGAAGTTGTTTATAGTCAAAAAGAAGAAATAATTAATATGGTTGTAAGTAGAGCTTCGGCAGAAATAGTGCGCAAAGGAATACCAAAATTAGTAGATAAAATGATTTAATAGATTTTTTAGGTGAATAGAAAATAAATTATGCTCAAAAAGGAGGTGGTAATTTGGAATATAAAACAGAGAGTAACCAGAAAATCATAAAAATTAAATATGATGGTTCCATAACACTTGCCATCGGAAAAAGCAGACATGAAAAGCACTGGAAAAACAAAAATATATTATATTCAGGCTTAATTGAAAAATTAAGCAATACTACAAGAACACCTGAAACCTATGCTGAATATAAGAAAATGTCTAAAAGTGAAAGAGACAGAATTAAAGATGTTGGGGGATTTGTTGGTGGCTCTTTAAAAAATGGCAGACGTAAAGCTGAGAATGTAGCAAACAGAACACTTGTTACACTGGACTTAGATTATGTTAAGGGTGATATATGGTCAAGTATAGAGCTGCTATGGGACTTTTCAGTAGTCATGTATTCAACACATAACCATGCACCAGACAATCCGCGTTTAAGGCTTGTTATTCCACTATCAAGGCCAGTGCTGCCAGATGAATACCAGGCTATATCAAGGATGATAGCTGATGATTTAGGTATAGATCAGTTTGATGATACAACCTATGAACCTTCAAGACTTATGTACTGGCCTTCAACCAGTGCAGACGGGGAATATGTGTTTAAGGTTCAAGACTTGCCCTGGTTAAACCCTGATGAAATACTTGAAAGGTATACCTTTGGGTGGCAGGATGTAAGCTACTGGCCGGAGAGTTCTAGGGCAAGAGCCAAGATAAACACAGCAATAAAGAAACAGGAAGATCCATTAACTAAAAAAGGTGTTATAGGTGCTTTCTGCAGGACCTATACAATAAGTGAGGCGATAGAAGAATTTCTAAAAGATGTATATGTATCTGGTGCAGATGAAACCAGGTACACCTATGCGGAAGGAAGTACCACCGGCGGGGTAGTAATATATGATGATAAGTTCAGTTACAGCCATCATGGTACGGACCCTGCAAGTGAAATGCTGTGTAATACTTTTGACTTAGTGAGAATACACAAATTCGGGGATTTAGATGATGAAGCAAAACCAGATACACCAGCAAATAGGCTACCCTCGTTTACTAAGATGAAAGAATTTGCGAGTAATGATGGTAGAGTAATACAGACATTAGGTAAAGAACGTATGGATAAAGCCCAGGAGGATTTTGGGGTGATTGAAGAAGATGCTGACAGTAGTTGGGTAAAAGAACTTGAATATACAGAGCAGGGAAAATTAAAAAGCACCAGAACCAACTTCTTATTAATAATTGAAAATGAGCCATTAATTAAGGGTAGGATTGCATATAACGAATTTGCAAATAGGGCTGTAGTTATAGGGCGGCTACCCTGGAGAAATAAAGATGATATGTCAGATTGGAATGATAGGGATGATAGTGGGCTTCAAGAATTTATTGAGAAATACTATAAAATAAGTTCTATAGCTAAGTGCGCGGATGCCATTAACTTAAGTTTTGGAAAACATACATTCCATCCGATTAAGGATTACTTAAATAGTCTTATGTGGGATGGGGTTAAGAGAATAGATACCTTATTAATTGATTACCTAGGTGCAGAAGATAGCAATTATGTAAGGACAATTACAAGAAAAGTATTTGTTGCAGCTGTAGCAAGAATTTTTAAACCCGGGTGCAAATTTGATAATATGATGGTTCTAAGTGGCCCACAGGGTATAGGTAAAAGTACTTTGATAAAAAGATTAGGTAAGGACTGGTACTCTGATAGTCTTACAACTGTAACTGGTAAAGAAGCATATGAGCAACTTCAAGGCGTGTGGCTCCTGGAAATGGGAGAAATGATGGCCACAAAAAAAGCTGATATTGAGGCAACAAAACACTTCTTATCAAAACAGGAGGATATATACAGAGTTGCCTATGGTAGAAGAACAAGCAGATTCCCACGCCAGTGTGTAATTATAGGAACTACGAATGATAAGGAATTTTTAAGAGATAAGACAGGTAATAGAAGATTCTGGCCTGTAGATGTTGGGATAAACCCCCATAAAAATGCCTATAAGGAATTAAACAGTTATGAGGTTGACCAAATATGGGCTGAGGCAATTGAACTTTATAATGCTGGGGAGCTTCTGGATCTCACCAGTAAAGAGAAAAAAGAAGCTGAAAAACAGCAGGAAGAACACTCAGAGGAAAGTGCAAAGGCTGGGTTAATTGAAGAATATCTGAATAAGCCTATAACTGATAATTGGTACAGCTTAGGTATGGCTGAAAGAAGAAATTATATACATGGCTCTGAATTTGGTGACATCCCAGAGGGTAATATTCAGAGGACTAAAACCTGTGTGATGGAAATATGGTGCGAATTATTCAATGGAGACCCTAAAAATCTCACGCCATTACATTCAAGAGAAATTAACGATATTCTTAAAGGCTTGAAAGTATGGATTAAGTATAAGGGTAGATTAAGATTTGGTAAAATCTATGGTACTCAAAGAGCTTTTGTGCGTGAACAGATTAATAATTAGTAGACTTTAGTAATGTGAACAATGTGAACAAAAAAATATATTGTGTTCACGCTTTTGTTCACACATAAAAATCAGTAATATCAAAGCTTTATGATATATCGTGAACAATGTGAACAAAAAATATTATATAAGTATTATTTATATAAATAGACGTATATGTATATACACCTATATGCCTAATACGTGGATATATATATATATAAGAAAATGGTTCACACTGTTCACAATAAATAGAAGGTGATTTTATTGTTAGAAAGTGTTATTGAAAAAAGACTTAAAAAAGAAATTGAGAAGATAGGTGGAAA
>DAISLB010000050.1:0-15633 GCA_036820645.1 Clostridium sp. | reverse complement strand
GTTAAAGTAAACTATAAAAAGAGCTTCAGTACTTTTCTTGTACTGAAGCTCTTTTGTATTATACATGGAGTTGCACTATTGGGGGAAAATTCTAACTAAAATAAAAGCACTTTCCCTTTATAATAATTTAATAACCTCTTTATCTGAATTATTGCCAAAAAGAGTGCTTTTTATCCAGTTTACACAAAAATTTTTTACAGACCTAAATTTCCTAATTAAGAAAGACTTCAGCACAATAACTGTGCTGAAGTCTTTTGTTTTAAATTCCCAATTGCTTATTTACTTCGTCTAATTCATGTTTTGTATTTATTAGTGTTTCGGTATAAGCAAATTTTTTATCGTATTCTATTCTTAGCTTTGCTAATTCACTTACACATTCATTTAATGCATTTGTTAGGTTTGGCACCTTCTTACTAATAAGGCTTTCCTTGAAACCTGTTAACTGTCTTAACAAGGATAACTGTGTTTCATAAGTTATCTTATATGCTCCAATACCATGTAGATAAACTACTGTTGATCTTATACCATCACCTATATTAATATTTTCACCATACATTTTCATACCTAAATAATCACCTAAATAAACTTCTTTACCACTAAGTGCAAGATTTATCTTTGGAGTAAGCTGTTCTATTAATTTTAAATTCAATTCTTCTTCTACTCCATTAATAGTAATTATTTTGGTGCCCATATCTCTTATAAGCTTTACATCTTGTTTATATGATATAAGATTTTTTCCATATATTTTTTCTGTTTTTTCTAATTTTATTATTTTATCTTGAATAGAATATTTATTTTTCAGAAAGTTTTTCTCTAATACATTTAGCTTCTTTAGCTCAACTTCTAGCTCAAACTTTTTAAGAATTAATGGATTATCACTTGCTGAGGCTTTCATTTCTGCATAATTCATTAATTGCACATCCACATCATCTACAGCTCTTTCATTGCTCATGCCACAAAGTATTTGGCCAATAAATTGAGCTTTGGTTTGGAGCGTCTGCCAACTGTAGGCATCAAAAGTTCCTTTAGTTACATAACGGTATATATCAACTTTTTCATTGGTGTTACCGTTTCTTACACCCCTACCGTCCCGCTGTTGCAAACCTGATGGTTTCCATGGTACATCTACATGATGAATTGCAACGATTTTGTCCTGTGCGTTTAGACCCTCACCCATCTTTGATGTTGAACCTAATAATATACGGATATCACCTTTTCTAAATTGTTTTATCATCTGTGATTTTTGGGCAGGAGTTTTTGCATCATGTATAAAAGCGATTTCATTTTCAGGTATTCCTTTTTCCATTAATAGTTGCTTAATCTCATGGTAAACATCAAATACTGTATCGTCAAATAAATCCACTTCATCAACTGCTGATTCGTCAATATCATTATCTGTATCATTGGTGCTATTATTAATGATGTTATTAACAACACTTAATTGATTTGAAACAGACTGTTTTTTAGGAGTACCTAAATCACAAAATATAAGTTGAGTACCTTTAACGTTAGTTGTTTCTTGCCATATTTTAAATATATTTTCAGCACAGACACTAGTCTTTGTTGGTCCATCTATTTTTGCATTGACATCTATTAATCTAATGTCTAATGCTGCTTTTCTTCCGTCATTGGTGACTTTTAACATATTATCAACTTCTGGTTCTACTTGCTTATTTGAAATAGCTTTAGCTCTTGGTAATAATTCATTGTTAATATAATTGGTTACTGCAGATATTGCCGGAATTTCTATTTTATGATATTCGCTTTTAGGAACAGATATATTTAATTGGTTCTTTAATACTACATCTGTACATTGTCTAAATATACTTGTGAGTTCTGGTACATTATGAAATCTTGAAAACCTTTGTTTTTGTCTAAATCCTTTACCTGTAGGGCTTATCTCAACTGAATTAACTACTTCACCGAAAACGCTGGCCCACTTATCAAAGGTATCTATGCCTTGTGCTCTTAAAATTTGTGGCTGTAAGTATCTTTGTGTTGTATATAATTCTGACATAGAATTTGATATTGGTGTTCCTGATGAAAAGACAATTCCTTTCCCTTCTCCACGTATACTGTAAATATATTGGATTTTAGTTAATAAATCATCAGTCTTTTGTGCTGATGTTGTTTGAACTCCAGCTACATTTTGCATTTTTGTGTATGTGAAAAGATTTTTGAAGTTTTGACTTTCATCAATAAATAATTGATCAATACCTAATTCCTCAAAAGTTACTGTATTATCTTGGTTTATATCTTTTAATTTTTGAAGTTTTAATTTTTGATTTTTTAATGCAGACTGCAGCTTTTTAACAGTCATTTTTTTATCACGTCCGATGCTGTATTCTCTTATAGCATCTTCTATTTCTTGTATTTGTTTATTCATCATATTTTCTTGGAATTCCTTACTTACAGGGATTTTTATTAGTGAACTGTGACCAATAACGATACCATCCCAGTCACCTGTTGCTATTTTACTTATTAGCTTTGCTCTATTGTTTTTTGAAAAATCATCACTTGTTGCAACTAATAATTTAGCATTGGGATATAGCTTTAAAAATTCCTGATAAAATTGTCCACTCTGAACCATATGATTAGGTACAACATAGAGTGGCTTATTACATATTCCAAGTCGCTTCATTTCCATACCAATTGCCATCATAACGTAAGATTTACCAGCTCCGACATGATGGAATAACAGTAAACTGTTGTTTTCTAATACTCCACGTGCAATAGCATTTTTCTGATAATCCCTTAGCTCAATCTCTGGATTCTTTCCAGGAAGTGTTAACATAGCACCATTATATTTTTTATCAACGAAACTGTTGTAAAGCTTGTTATATGTTTTTTCAATATTTTCTCGTCTTTCTTTATCTTCATATATCCATTTTTTAAATTCTTCTTTAATCATTTGTTGCTTTGTTTCTGCTTCAATTGTTTCTTCCTTATTTAATACCCTTATTTCTTTTCCATTGTTATCTTCTTTTGTATCGTAAACCTTTGGTGTTTTATTATTTAGTGCTTCCTCTATAAGTTCACAAGCAGTTCTTCTACGAGTACCCCACTTTTCATAGTTCTCAGTATAACTTACATATACGTTTCCATATACCTTGTATTCATCTAAAAGACTAATATATTCTATATAGACATTTGTTTCTCTCCAGCTATCGTTTGCATCTAGTAAGTAACGTAGAAATTCAGAGTAATAATCTACTGGAATAAATGACGTGCCAAGTTTTACGTCTATTTGATCATACGTTAGTGGTATTGGTTGTACTTTTTCTAATGCCTCAACATTAACTTTAAATAATTCATTATTACCAGCTGCATCCTTTGCTTTATGGAGCTTTTCTACTACATTACCGCTTAAATATTCAGCTGCTAATACATATTGATTAGTCTCAGGATCAACATAAATTAATCCATCTAACTCCGCTAATATCTCGCTCTCTGATTTTTTATATATCTGTTTTATGAAATCAAGGTTAACATATCCATACTTATTTATGCAATAACTAAGTGCATCTTTTGCAGTATCAATTGAGTGTGTGTATAAATCATTTCTTATAGTCCTCTTATAAAATATATCCGCCTTTTTTACACCATCATTAGTATGTATTTCTAAGGCACATAATAATGGATAGTCTGGATCATCCTTGAATTTCATTTTACAAGCCTTAGTATCAATGTATTGATAGTTATAAACGAATCTATCATACATTACATTTAATGTTTGTAACAATTCATTTAATGCACTATCAGAGCATTTGTGTACTTGAGCTTGTAATACCTTGTGAACGTGTTTTTTTAATTCTACAAAATCCTTGTACATCTGAAGATTTTTCTTATTAGTTACTTTATCTATTCCCACTAATTTACCATTCTGGTTTTGTACTAGTTTTCCATTAATAAAATCGTAACCAAAAGGTTTTATATCATAATTATTTAGTGGTAAGATACGTTCCTTCTCCCCATCATAAGGTGTATATATATTAGTAGGAATAGCATTTAATACTTCGCTAAATGCTTCATCTAGAGTTTTATCTTTTAGCACAGGGACTAATTCTGGTCCATACATGCCTGATTGTTCTTCTAAAGTACCAAGGATGTGATCAGGATGCAAGTTATAATAATTATTTATGCCCCTTTCATCTACAGTTAAAAATGTTTCAGTATCTGCATCTGTATTCATGCGATCCGTTTTTTGCAAAAATATAATATCTGTTACTGCATCAGTCCTTGCATATTCTTTAAATGCATTTTGCGGCAATCTAAATGCTGATATTACTTTTGCTTTATTTTTAATTAATTCTCTTGTAGTTTTTGTTTTTGAATCCATAGTAAATTTTGATGTTACAACTGCGAGTATTCCACCTACTCTTAGCTTATCTAAGCTTTTTACTATAAAATAGTTGTGTATTGATAAATTGTATTTATTATATTCTTTATCAAATACACCATAGTTTCCAAAAGGAACATTACCTACTACTAAATCATAGTAATTAGGGTAAGTTAAACTTTCTTCAAATGGGTTAATTTCTATATCTGCATTTTGATATAACTGTTTAGCAATTTCTCCTGAAAGCGTGTCTATTTCAACACCTTTTAGCGTAGAGTTACTTCTCATAATCATTGGCATTGCTCCAAAGAAATTACCGATACCACAAGCAGGTTCTAGTATATCGCCGCCTTTAAAACCCATCTGTTCTAATGCTTTATACATAAAGTTTATAATAGTTGTATCTGTATAAAAAGCATTATTTACAGTTTCCTTTGCACTAGTATATTCTTCTTCTGTTAGTAAACTTTTTAATGTTTCCCTTTCCTCTTCATATTTACTGTTTTCATCAAAAGCTTCTTGTAAAGCTCCAAAACCAGTAAATTTGGCTAAAACATTCTGTTCTACAAATGTGGCATAAAGATTTTTAGCTTTTAATTTTTTTATTAACTTTATGCAAGCAATATTTTGTGTTAGCCTTGCTTTAACACTGCCTAGGTTTTCTAGTACCTTTTCTGTCAAGGTATAATCCTCAGTTGTTTTTACTGGTTCAGTTTCTATGACAGTTTTATTTTCTTCCTTAACAAAATTATTAATAATTTCAAATAAACTTATATTCTGAGAAGAATTAGCAGTATCCTTTTTATCTCTTTTTCTTCTCATATATTTTTGTTTATTTTTTTGATGCTTTTGAGGTTGTAGTTCATCATCACCCCAAAAACTCATTTGTTTTAATGCATTATTCATATATGTTTTTTCCTCCTTAATTTTTAGCTTAAAAAAGCCATAATAAACTTCTTCAGCTTATTATTATTGCAAAATAAAAACTGTTACTTTTCAGTAACAGTTTTTAAAAATCATTTTCAAATTTTAATTTTTTAATATTTTATTTTTTAAAAATATTTTTTATTTAACTTCAAAAACGAAATAATAATCCTCAAGCATTTTAATACCTCGTGTATTAGATACATTATGGCTAATGCAAACAGCATATTGTTCTCCTAAGTCATAATGAGTTAGCGGGGTAATAAACATATCTTTTCCATTACATGTTATAGCACATGGAATATATTCGCCATGTGAGTTCTGCATCTTCACATTTGATGGATTACAAGTTTGTTTATCCATGGGTTGATTAAAAGTTACTTTCCATGTCTTTACAGTACTTGCTATTTCAAAAAAAGGTCGATCCAGTAGTTTTAAGAATTTATTATTATTTTTTTTAGAAATGGATGTATCCTTTCTTTTATGGGTTTTATCAGTTTTAGATGTATTCTTTCTCTCATTAACTTCAATAGTTTTTAGAACATTTGCTAACTTATTAGTTAGTGTAGTTTTATCTTTGCAGTCTTGCAGCCTATTTACAGAATATAAAGCTATATTGTAATTTTCTCTAGTAGGTTTTTTACAAGCCTCAAAGACATCTTCTGTTGCTTTAAGTATTTTCCTATATTCAGCTTGAGTATTATTTATTGTAGTTAATACAACATTTAATCTTTCAGTTAAAGATGTTTTAAATGCTCCATTCTCAAGTTTATTTACTACATTTAGTGCCGCTTTATAGTTATCCATGGTTGGATTATTTTCAGCATTTTTAACTAATTGTTCAGCCTGCTCTTTCATAGCTTTCTTCTCAGCTGCAGTTTTAGTATCATTGATTGCTTCCTGCACTACATCAAGTCTATTATTAAGATTAGCTTTATCAGTACCTTCTGGGAGTGCATCAACTAATGTTTTTGCACTATCAATATTGACTTGAAGATTACTGTTTTCTGCTGCTTCAACTGCTACTGTAGCCTTTTCTATTGCTTCCTGTAATGCTTTAGAACTATCTTCATCCTCTTTTTCATTAGCTTCAATAGTTTTTAAAATATCTGCTAATTTATTTAATAATGAAGTTTTGTTATCGCTATCTTGTAGCTCATTTACAGAATCTAATGCTATATTATAATTTTCTCTAGTAGGATTGTTATAAGCATTTAATACTAGGTTTGAAGCTATAACTATTCTTTGATATTCAGCTTGAGTATCATTTATTGTAGTTAATACAACATTTAGCCTTTCAGCTAAAGATGTCTTAAATACTCCATTCTCAAGCTCATTTACTATATTTAGTGCTGCATTATAGTTATCTGTGATTGGATTATTTTCAGCATTTTCAACTAATTGTTCAGCCTGCTCTTCCATAGCTTTTTTATCGGCTTCAGTTTTAGTATCATTAATAGCTTTTTGCACAACATCTAATCTGTTATTTAATACTAATTTATCGGTATCTCTTAAAGCATTAACTAGTTCTTTAGCACTATTAACATCTGGCTGTAACTTAGAAGTTTCAGCTTTAATAACTGCATTTGTAGCTGCTTCTAGCTGTACCTTATAAGTATTCTCTGTATCAATGCATTTTTGTACAGTATCAAGCCTGCTATTAAGATTAGTTTCATCAGCACTTTCTGGTAGTGCATTAACTAAATCTTTTGCACTGTCAATATCGACTTGAAGTTTACTGTTTTCTGCTTTTACTACTGCTGTTGTAGCTTCGTTTATTGCATCCTGTAATGATTTATCTTCATCAATAGTTTTCTGCACTGCGTCAAGCCTTGCTGTAAGTGCTGTCTTATCATTATCCCTAAGTACGTTTACTAAATCTCTAGCTGCTGTTACATCATTTTGTAGCTTACTACTTTCTGCCTTAATAACTGCATTTGTAGCGGTTGTTAACTGTGCTTTATAAGCATTTTCTGTATCAATGCATTTTTGTACAGTATCAAGCCTGCTATTAAGATTAGTTTTATCAGCACTTTCTGGTAGTGCATTAACTAAATCTTTTGCACTGTCAATATCAGCTTGAAGGTTACTACCTTCTGCTTTTACTACTGCTGCTGTTGCAGTTTCTAATGATGTATTATCATTGTTTATTTTATATAACTTTATATCTTCGTCAGCTATTATTTTAGGTACTTTATTTTTATAATATTTACATTGAATGGCTACTGAATTAACACTAGTATTATTTTGACTCTCATTTGTATCATAGGCTAGAGCAACATGCTCAGCAAGATTCAATTGTTTAGCAAAATAATCTTCTGCTAAAACCTTTTCACCATGAGAATTTCTTACTGTAGTAGTAGGTTCTGCAATTACCCAGCCATAATTAGGCATATAGAACTCTGCCCACATATGTTCATGAGTTTTTAAATTAACTATATCTGTATTTTTATCAAGATTTCTATATCCACTAACCGTTCTTGCAGGAATTCCACTTGCTCTACATAATGCTACAAATAGCTGACTATAATCTTGGCATACCCCTTTGTTTGTTAATAAAGCATTTAATGCACCTTTATTAGCATAAGTACTATCATTTGTGTAATCCATATTAAGATTAACATATTTAAAAATTTCATATGCTTTATCATATGGATTATTAATGCCTTGGGTTAGTTCCTCAGCTTTTTGTTGTATTTGTGAATCATTTGCAGGTACATTTTCCGTTGATCTTAAATAAAATTGATAATTCGGTAGCTCACTAAAGTTATTTGTTACCTTTGATTTATCAATCTTATAATCAACTGTTCCAGTAGAAAAAGTATTCTCTACTGTTATTTTTTTTGTATCTCCGCGAGGGAAGCTTTTGATTGTAGGTATTTTTAATTTATAAGAATCCTGAGGACCAGTTATTATATCCCCCTCTGATACTTTTAAATCATTTTCATCTAATATATATGGAGAATTTAGTTTATTGCCAAGTAATATAGATATGTCTAAATTTAATGCATCTCCATTACTATCAGCAGAATGATTAATAGTAAATGTTCTCATTAATTTGTATTTTTGCAAATTATTTAATATTGGTCCTGTTTCTGCTGCCAACGCATAAAAACTTATACTACTAATAATTAAAATGTTGACAATGAAACTTGTAAGTAGTTTTTTTGCAGTTTTGTTCTTCACTTTTTAATCCCCCCTGTAGTAAATATTAATAATAAATAAAAATATTTGTATATAATGGATACTGTTTACTACATTTTAACACATCCCCCCTTTTTTAGCTTAAAAAAGCCATTAATTTTAATTCTTCGATTTATTATTATTACAAAAATAAAAAATGTGTAAAAAAAAGACCCATAGGGTCTTTAATTTTTTGGCTGATTTAGGATGTCTGAAATGTAAGGATTGTAATTGCAAAACTCAATATGGTGTTTAATGTTATGCATGAATTCATCATCGGTTAATTTTTGTAAATACTTATACCATATCTCTCTTTGATATAAGTTTAAGTTCATATCAAAAGCTAGTTTTAAATCATTTATGCCTTTATCAAAAGTTTCTCTTGAAAGCATAATAAAACAATCTCCTTTCTTATGTGTTAATAACTTTACTTTATTATTATTACAAAAATAATTTTTTTAAGATAAAAGTGCAAAAATTGTGTTAATTTTCGCATAAAAAAAGATCTGCAGATATATTTCTTCTGCAAATCTTTTAATAATTTTAGATTTAACATATTATTTTAATTTTCTTTGCTGCCTTCTATTTTATCCATGTAGTTACAGTTTTCATCTGTAACTGCAAGTGGTCTTAGATTTATAAAAAATAAATCTAAATATTTAATTTCTTCAGTTATATTATTTATTTTTTTGCAATATTCTCCAGGCTTATAATAAGATGTCGGAGAATTTTCTGCTTTTTTGATTATTTTCTCAAGTTCCTGCCACTTTTGAGAAATAATATTTTTATTTAAATCTTCATATTCCTTATATAGAAATATTTTATTAATTTCAAAGTTATAATAATATTTAAATACCCAAATCGATAATTTATTTTCAGTTTCAGATAAACAAACGTAGTAGACATCAGAATAATTAATTATAAATTGCATTTCATTAACTGAAACTCCCAGCGATTGAAGTCGTGGGGTTCTTAGGTACTAAATAACTTCCAATATATCACAAATGACATAAAGACTGATTATTTTCCCTAAGACTTTCACTATCAAGGACTGCCGCTGCAATCCATTAACGATAGCATAACGCCCGTTTCGAGACGTTTGATATAATATTTTTATATGCCTATACTGCTTAGATTTTCTTGATTTTGCAGCCTTTGTACTTCTTTGTTGTGCAGTTTTAAAAATTTATCAAAATCTATTGTACATTGCTCATTATTGATTGAGCTTAAATTTGCATTAACATTCTTTATTAGATATGCTGAATACATATCACGCTGTACCTTTATTGGTGTACCGTTATAGTTAAAATAGTTCCATCTCTTGGATAGTTTCTTTTTGTTATATTTCCTATCCAAGTGGTTATACTGTGATGCTTTTACTTCTCTTGTATTAACTTCGTAGTATAGACCACCTTTTGCTTTAAGCTTATTCTCAAGTATTGTTAAAAACATTGCAGGAGCTTTCTTAGCTAGTGATTTTCCAAATCGCTTCTTCCTTTTAAACTTACCATGCTCATTTTTCTCAGTGTTCTTGCTCTTTTTCTGGAGTGCTTTAAAGTTCATTTCTTCAACATAGACTGTATTACAGTTTTTAATTATTTCATTAGCCATTATATTGTGATCTAACCGTCTTATATCAGCTTGACACCTGTATAAATCTTTAAGTCTGTTTTTAGCTTTTATATAGTGTTTAGAATAATGCCAGGTTAATTTGCCTTTTTTAACTGTACCGTCTTTATTGAAGTTTTGAGGATCATTTGCTCTTTTGCTTCTATCCATGTATCGCTGAGTTCTTCGTTTTACATTCTCAATGTTTTGCACTCTTGGAGCAAGTTCTAATAGTTTAACATCATAATCGTTTACATAAGCTATGGTTTGAGTGCCTATATCAATTCCAGCAGTACCAACCCCTATACTATTTTTGATTTCGCCAGTTGCTTTATTAATCTTTATTGGTGGTGCTTCTTCTAACACTAGTTGTAGTATGTATTTGTATTTGCTTTTAACAAATATTCGTTTAATTCTGCAGTAGCATATTTTATTTCTTAAAGCATTTATTTCATATTGATTATTTACATTAAGCATTACTGGTATTTTAAGCCTATTCCATAGAAATAAATTATTCTCTAGACTATAACGTATGCCTGTACCATTAGATTTACCTTCTAAGGAACTTAATGTGCCATACTTCTTAAAATGTACTTTTTCTCCATCACCAAACAATTTATCATTAATAGCTATCCATACTCTGCTTGCTATCTTTTGTGCTGTAAAAGCATCAATATTTTTTCTGAATATTCTTTGCATTAACTTAACATCTTCATGCAGTGAATATTCACTAAGTCTATATTTTTTAAGCATAGCATTTCTTGTATCAAGATAAGGTTTACATAGCTTACGGAAATCTTCGTTATCTCTTTGAGTTACTGGAGTTGTTTTATATAAATTACTTAATGCAGCTTGATTTTTTCTCCACTGCTTAGTTTTAACCAACTCATTATATCTTTTTAATGCCTTACTTAATAATGCATTATATATTTTTCTGCCTATCATCTATAATTTAGTATAGCATTTAGCTATACATGCTTCTGATTCTCTATGTATTGCTGAATTACTTCTTCTGAAACATTTCCTATAGTACAGCAGAAATAACTTCTGGTCCATAATGAAGGTATTCTGCTTTTTAATTCTGGGTATTTATCTCTTAGTATTCTACTACTCCTACCTTTAAACAGCCTTATAAGCTCATGCAAAGGTTGCCTTGGATCAACACTTATAAACATATGCACATAATCTGGCATAACCTCTAAAGCTTTAATTTCAACATCTTTTTCTTTAGCAATTTCATAGAATATCTGCTTTAAATCTTTTTCAATATCCCCAACTAATACTTTACGCCTATATTTAGGGCAGAATACTATATGATATTGATTAAGATATACTAAACCTTTCTTGTGTGTATAGTTTTCGTACATTTGATATCATCTCCTTATCTAATCTTATTATACAACAATGTTAGATAAGTTGCAAATATCTAATGCTATATTTAATAAGTATTTAAGTAGTATAAGCTTTCATACCAGTGATTGAAATCATGGGCTTTCAGCTAAGCCTTTGTAAGAAATTATACAAGCTGCCAACCTGTACTGGCTACAACTTGTATAACTTTTCCCCCTGGGAGTTCTTTCTTTTCTCTTTTGTCATTGTGAAAAACAAATACATGTGTGTTTGTTTCACATTCTACTCCGGTTTCAAAGAACCTTCCCCATTCTGATCCTTGCTGAAAGGATAGCTTTTCAATTAAAGCAGGGATTGGAGATGCAAATACAACCGTTTGCCCCCTTAGTTCTTCTGCTGCTTTGTTAACTTCTTTTAGCATCCAACCAGTAGCTGGAACTGAAATAATTTCCCAACCTTCTGGAAACTTCTTATCCAATATCTGTTTTTGTTCTCCCATAAGTTGATGTTGTTCATTTAGAATTACTTTAACTTTATCCATTTTTATATCCCCCTTAATTTTAGCTTTTAAAAAAGCTATTAATTTTAATTTTCTTATTTATTATTATTATATTTTAAACTTTCTTTTTTTCAGCTTTTAAAAAAGCCATAATTTATTTAATCACTTTATTATTATACCTTTTAGAAAGTTTTTTCACTTTTCTGATGCTTTTTTAAAAAATATTTTTATATAATATAAGAGAAAATATACTGTGTATGTAAATGTTGACAGCATACACAAATAATGATATAGTAAAAATATGAAGAATAAGTATAGAAGAACACAAACCACGGTAAGCTTTATTAATTATCACTTTATATTTTGCCCCAGGTATAGAAGAAAGATTTTTGATATACCTAGTGTAGAGGATAATTTTAAATGCTTAGTTAACGATATATGTGGGGAGATGAATATAGAAATAATAGCAATGGAATGTGGTAGAGACTACACATATATGTATTTAAACTGTCCTCCAACATTAAGTCCTTCTACTATTATGAAAAAACTGAAAGATACAACAAGTAAAGTTTTGCGAAATAAGTTCGATGAATTAAGTAAGATGCCTAGTTTGTGGACCAAGAATTATTTTGTTTCTACTGCTGAAAATATAAGCAATGAAACAATAAAAAAGTATGTGGAAAGCCAAAGAACAAGATATTAATCTTTACAGAGGCTTAGCCGAAAGCCCATGATTTCAATCACGGGGATGAAGGCTTGTATCTCTTAAATATTTATTAAATATATAAAAAATATTAAGCTAAAAAACAAGGGGGAAATTTAAATGGAGAGGAATAATGTAATACAATTATCATTTTTAGAAAAATCAGAAAAAACTATTATAAAAAATAAAAAGAAAAGAAATAGAAAGAAAAGAGATAAACAGGTTGATAATATAATTCAAATAACATGGTTTGATACTATTAAAAATAGAACTAAAAAAAGTAATCAGACACGGGTAAAGTCAAATAAAAAAGTAATAAAAAAAATAGAAAAAGAGGATACTGTAAGTGCTATTAGGAAGTATCAATTAACGAAGGATCCTGCTCTTTTAAATAGTATTGTTAAGGATAATTATAATTTAATATATTATACAATAAAAAGGTATCATTTAGATAGCAATACTACAATAGACCAAGATGATTTATTGCAGGAGGGAGCTATTGGGTTAATAAAAGCCATAGAAAAATTTGATGCAAAAAAGAAATGTGAATTTTCAACTTATGCTATCATTTATATTAAATCATATATAATTAATTATATTAAGGTAAATAGTAATGGTAGTGTTGCTGTAAGTTTACATGGTATAGATTTAATGAATAAGTATAGAAAGAATGAGGATGATATTAAAGATTCTAAATTAAAGGGCTCATTAAAAGTTATTTCTAATACTCCTATATTAATGGATGCACCAGTAAAAGGCTATAATAAAGATAGTATGAATTTTGAGGAAACATTAAGTGATGAAAATGAAGTGGAATTTGCCAATGTAGACTTTAAATTAACTTGGCAGAAAATTTCATTAGATTTAACAGAAAAGCAAAAAACAATAATTGAATATTATATACAAGGTTATCACTGGAATGAAATAAGTAAGAAAATGCACTCATCTCCTCAAGCAGTAAGTATATCTGGGAAACGGGCGTTTAAAATGTTAAAAGAAAAATATGGGAATGATCTTAAAAAAATGCTATGTTCTTAAATTATTAATACTTAATATTTTCTTTATAAAAGGGGGGTATTAAGAATTATTATCTATAATATATAGCAGCTTACAAATATTAATTAATTGTAAGCTGCTAATTTATTTTTTCCTTTTCCCTTAATTAAGCATATTATTATTTTCAGGGAGATAGTTTAATATTTCGTCTAATTCTAACTGAATGTCTGATTTAGCAGGGTTAATCATTATATTGTCTACATCTAATTTTTCAGTAGAAATATCTTTAATCAAATCATCTAAATATAAATATTCTTTTATATTTTTATTTTCTGTAGTTGGTACGCTTTTTTTAAAAGTTTCAAAACTATCTTCACTTGTAAACAGATATATAGTACTATCAATATTATATATATCTATGGGTTTATTTTTATTATCCACATGCAGTAGCCCCATAAGGCTATGGTTCTCATTATATATAGCTTTATAATAATCATGGCCATTACTTTCAGCAGTATTAACTAATACGTAAAACGGCGAGTTAGTTAATAAGGTAATTATAGTATCCTTTTCTTTAAAGAAATCATAACCTTTTTCTTTTTGATCAAGTATTTCATTTAGAATAGTATTATTATTTTGCTTATACTTATAATAATTATTTATAAATTCTTTTGAATCAATACAATTTAATGTCTCTTCATATATACCAATTTGCGGTACATAATAGTTCCCTTTTAATAAACGTTCTATAAACTTCATTCCTTGAGATATATCTACAGTTATAATAGTACTATTATTGTTAGATAGATATTTTGTTTTAAATGATTCTGCATCATTATAGTCAAAGAATATAGGAATACATAACTTACCTCCACATATAAATACAGGCAAGCGTTTTTCTTCAAGTATTATAAAGTACATATTAGGGCTATTATAATATCTTTCATATTTCATACCTTATCAATTCTCCTTTTCATATATTTTTTCTCACTAGCATAAGCTATTATCTTAACAATTAAAATTATGAGTTTTAGCTAAGTTTATACTGAAATTTTTACTAAAACTTCAAGTTAAGCTTTAAGAAATTAAAGCCATGTTTTTTTAGTTAAACTTATAGTAGTACATATCATTATTTAAAAAATTATATAAATTATTAAAAAAGTTATGTTTAAATTTTATATTTTTAGGGAATATATTATATATAGATATAAAAATAGTATAAATGCTATAAATACTATTTTGAAAATTTTAGAGGAGTACAGTTTATACGACATCTTATTAAAGTAGGGATGCGGATAATACACTATTTTAATAAGATAGCAATAATTATATCTTAAATTAAGAGGAGTACTAAATTTTACGAGGATTTATGTGAACGGAAATGAAAAGCAGCCTGAATTAAGGAGATTCAAGCTGCTTTTTATTTTTTTGTAAAGGTAATAATAATTATTGTAGAGGTGAAAAATAAATGGATTATGTTGATATAATAGATAATATTATGGGTAAAATTACTAAGGCTATTTATAAAGGCATTTGTAAAGGTTATAATATAAGTAAAAAATTAATAATAAATCAAATAGAAAGATATAAACAATATAAAGCTGAAAAAAAAGCTAGCAATGCTCATTTTATTAGAAATCCTAATGTTAAAGTATTAAATCAGAACCAATATAGCAGGATTAAAAAAAGGCATAATATCATAAATATTGGTTCTCACTTATATCCTGCTATATATAAAAATAAAAGGCATAAAGGACATTATTAAAAGAACAGCTATTTAAAATAACGTCAATTACTCTTCACTAAAGTGGAGAGCATGTAGTTAGCCACTGGCTTTACTATATTGCACTAGTCTGTAGGCTAGAGTAGCTGAACAGATGTATGGATATGCCTGTTACTTTGACGATGCCACTCCCAGTCTCAAACCCTAAGAGGGCATATCTAATCAAGGGAGACTTTAACCAGTCCTTGTGGCTTCTAAGGAGCTGAAAATATGGTATATGTAATATCTCAAAATGGCAAACCATTAAT
>DAISLB010000049.1:0-15906 GCA_036820645.1 Clostridium sp. | reverse complement strand
TCTCGACAGCTTTTATAGTTTATCATGTATTCCTTACTTTGTCAACATCTTTTTTAATTTATTTTTAAGAACTATGTGACTTATTTACGTGACAACATTTGATATGATATCATACCTATAATTTTCTTTTATATACTTATATATTATATACATGGTTTATCTAAATAATACTATAAATTTCTATAAAAATCTATAATATTCACATACCGATACACGAGGAAACGTTATTACAATAAATTTGCCAAAAAAGAGAAATTACTCATATGTGGCAATCTCTCTTTCCGTATCTTTTATAAATTATTTATTATATCTTTAAACATATTTCCCCTAACTTCAAAATTAGGGAACATATCAAAACTAGCACATGCAGGTGAAAAAGTCACAATATCACCACTAGTTGATGCCTTTCTAGCAGTATTAACTGCATCTTGTAATGAATCTACAACTATTATAGGCACGTCAATTCCCTTTTCACACTTAAGTTTCTCAAATGATTCTTTAATTTTATCTTTTGTAGCTCCCATAAGTATTAAAGTTTTTATTTTTGAATATCCTTCCTCTGCTAAAACATCAAAAGGTATTTTTTTATCATATCCACCTGCTATTAATATTACAGGTTTTTCAAAAGCCTTCAATCCTGCCAACGTTCTTGTAGGACTAGAAGCAATAGAATCATTATAATATTTAACTCCATCTAATTCTCTTATGAATTCACACCTATGTTCTACTCCCTCAAACGTAGTAGCAACTTTTTTCATACTATCTACAGAAACATCATTTTTGATTGCAGAAAATGCAGTAAGCAAATTTGCAATATTATGCATTCCTCTAAGTTTAACTTCATTTATTTTGCATACTTTTGCCCCGTCAATACATAAAGCATCTCCCTTTAAATATCCACCAGAAGTTAATTCTTCTTCAATACTAAACTGTCTCACATTTCCTTTAGCTTCTTTTACCATAGAATTAGTATACTCGTTATCTCTATTAAGAATCACCATATCCCGGCTTCCTTGATACTTAAATATACTTTTTTTTGCATTCACATACTCTTCCATATCTTTGTGAATATCAAGATGATTCGGACTTATATTAGTAATCACAGCTACTTCCGGTGATATATCCATACCCATAAGTTGAAAGCTTGAAAGTTCAAGAACTACTTTATCCTTAGAACTTATTTCCTCTATCCTAGAAAATAGTGGTGTACCTATATTTCCACCAATCCAACTTTTATATCCCTGTTCCTTTAACATATTATACATAAGCGTAGTAGTTGTAGTTTTTCCATCACTGCCAGTTACCCCATATATCTTAGCAGGACAATATTTAATAAACTCTTCCATTTCTGAAGTTACATATGCACCATTTTGTTTAGCTTTTACAAGTGCAGGACTATCTATTCTCATAGAAGGAGTCTTAAATATTACATCAAAGTTATCTAAATGTTCAAGATAATTTTTACCTAATACTAAATTTACTCCTCTTTTTTTTAATTTCTCAGCAACCTCACCAAGTTCAGCTTCACTTTTTTTATCAAAAGCACTTACCTGTGCGCCTAACCCTAATAAAAAATTAATTAAAGGTCTATTACTTATTCCTATTCCAACCACTGCCGTCTTTTTATTTTTTATAAACTTTTTAAAGTTATCAAAATCTTCCTTCATTAAAAAACCTCCAAAAATAAATCTGCTAATTATAAATTATGATTATATCATAACATAATTTCCTATAAATTTATATTAAGTAGGCATATAGTAATGTAATAAACAAGCAAACTTATCATCACAAGTTAAGGTTACAAATCTAAAAATTATATTATTCTTCCTAATACACTAATAAAATCTAAATTGTGAGAAAATATTTAATTTACCGACTTTATGCAACTCTATTGAAAATTATTATTGTGTTATGTTATACTATATTCATGTCATAAGGAAACATTAATATAATTCCCCAAGTTTTAATTAAACATATAACATATTCCCATGATTAAACCCTAATTTACCGAATCTTCGATTCGGTAAATTAGGGTTTAATCACAAAAGGTGTCATATAAATTTTCTTATATTTACATGACACCTTTTTACTAAAATTGTACTTTTTCTTGCATAAATATCGCTAATTCTTCTATTTTTATTCTAAACTGCTCCATAGTATCCCTATCCCTTACCGTAACGGTATTATCATCCATTGTATCAAAATCTACTGTTATACAATAAGGTGTTCCTATTTCATCTTCTCTTCTATATCTCTTGCCTATACTTCCTGCATCATCATATTCTACATTAAAATCTTTTCTTAGAATGTTATATACTTCCAAAGCTTTTTCTGATAATTTTTTACTAAGAGGCAAGATAGCTGCTTTAAATGGAGCTATAGCAGGATGAAAATGTAGTACTGTTCTTACATCTCCTCCTTCTAATTCTTCTTCATCATATGCATCAACTAAAAATGCAAGTACAGCTCTATCAGCTCCTACAGAAGGTTCTATACAATATGGTATATATTTTTCCTTAGTTGCCGTATCTAAATAAGTCATATCCTTACCAGAATGCTCTTGGTGCTGTTTTAAATCGTAATCCGTTCTATCTGCCACACCCCAAAGTTCACCCCATCCAAAAGGAAATAAATATTCGATATCAGAAGTGGCATTACTATAATGGGACAGTTCTTCCTTATCATGATCTCTAAATCTTATATTTTCTTCTTTTATTCCAAGGCTCAATAAAAAATTCCAGCAATACTTTTTCCAATAATCATGCCATTCTAAATCAGTTCCTGGTTTACAGAAAAACTCAAGTTCCATCTGTTCAAATTCTCTAGTTCTAAAAGTAAAGTTTCCTGGAGTTATTTCATTCCTAAAGGATTTACCTATTTGTGCTATTCCAAAAGGTATCTTTTTTCTACTTGTTCTTTGAACATTTTTAAAGTTTACAAATATTCCCTGTGCAGTTTCAGGTCTCAGATATATTTCTGATTTTGAATCCTCTGTAACTCCCTGAAATGTTTTGAACATAAGATTAAATTGCCTAATATCAGTAAAATTCTTTTTTCCACAACTAGGACAAACAATATTGTTGTCATCTATGTATTTCTTTAGTTTTTCATTGCTCCATCCATCGGCACTGGCCTTTTCTACTCCCTGTGCTGTCATATGTTCTTCCACAAGTTTATCAGCTCTAAATCTAGCCTTACATTCTTTACAATCCATAAGCGGATCAGAAAAGTTTCCCACATGACCTGAAGCTACCCAAACTTCATTATTCATAAGTATGGCACAATCTATTCCTACATTATGTTCACTTTCATGGACAAACTTTTGCCACCAGGCCTTCTTTACGTTATTTTTCAGTTCTACTCCAATAGGGCCATAGTCCCATGTATTGGCAAGACCTCCATATATATCTGACCCCGGATATACAAACCCTCTACTTTTAGCTAACGCTACTATTTTATCCATAGTTTTTTCAAAAGACATTATTTTTTCCCCTTTCTATTTTAATTCGTTACTTATTATTAAACATTAAATTGAAATTTTTAAAAAATTACAATTTTTAAATATAAAAAAAGAACTTGATTCATAAGGGACGAATTTTATTTCCGCGGTTCCACCCTTTTTAGCACAAGCTCATCTTTAAATACATAGTTAACTCAAAAGTTCCTTCATAAATAAAATCCCAGTTGTTTACACCGTCCACAACTTCTCTGTAGAGATTTACATTAATACTATTCTTTATCACGGCATATATTAATTTTTCTATATAATTTTTATTTTATCTTATTATCTTTAAATGTAAATATAAGCCTTTAAATATTACAAAAAATGAAATGGCTCCGTGGAGAGGGCTCGAACCTCCAACCCTTCGGTTAACAGCCGAATGCTCAACCATTGAGCTACCACGGAATAACTTACACATAATATTATATCATGGGATTTTAAAAATGCAACATTTTTTTATTTTTTATATGATAAAATTTTAAAGACAACCGCTCCGTAAAACTTTCTTGTAAATTCATTTGAAAACCTAGGGATTTTAACTGCAGCCTCCTTAGGTCTTCAAATGCCTTATATATCTACTGCTGTTGATTCGGTTTCATTGTAGGAAATAGTATAACATCTCTTATGGAAGAAGAATTTGTAAGGAACATTATAAGTCTATCTATCCCTATTCCTAGTCCTCCAGTTGGAGGCATACCTATCTCAAGTGCATTTAAGAAATCTTCATCCATCATATACGCCTCATCATCACCTAATTCTCTCTCTTTTAACTGCTGCATAAATCTTTCTCTCTGTACTATAGGATCATTCAACTCTGAATATGCATTACATATCTCTCTTCCAAATATAAATCCTTCAAATCTTTCTGTAAATGCAGGATTACCTCTTTTCTTTTTAGTAAGAGGTGATATTTCAACAGGATAATCTAATACAAAAGTAGGTTGAATGAATTGTTCTTCACAAAATTCTTCAAATAGTCCAGCCAATATGTCACCTTTTGAACAATCCTTCAATTCTTTCTTTAATTCAATATGTTTTTCTTTAGCAATTTCTCTAGCTTGTTCATCGTCTTTCACTTCATCAAAGTTCACACCTGCAAACTTTTTAACTGCATCTACCATAGTAATTCTGTTCCACGGCGGTTTAAAGTCTATTTCTGTATCTTCATAAACTACTTTTGTAGTGCCAAGAACTTTCTGACATACATAGGCAATCATATTTTCAGTAATTTCCATCATATCATTATAATCTGCAAAAGCTTCATATAACTCGATAGATGTATATTCTGGATTATGCCTTATATCCATACCTTCGTTTCTAAAGCATTTGCCGATTTCATATACTTTTTCAAAACCACCAACTATAAGTCTTTTAAGATATAGTTCTGTAGCAATTCTTAGATACATATCTATATCCAGTGCATTATGATGGGTTGTAAACGGTTTTGCTGCAGCTCCTCCAGCTATTGATGAAAGTATCGGAGTCTCTACCTCTATATAATCCCTGTTATCTAGGAATTCTCGTATTGACCTTATTATGGCAGTTCTCTTTAAGAAAGTATCTCTAACTTCACTATTTATTATTAAATCCACATATCTCTGTCTATATCTTAAATCTGGATCTTTTAATCCATGCCATTTTTCTGGAAGCGGTTTGAGAGACTTAGCTACCAGTTTAAAATCCGTAATATGAATTGATATCTCTTCGGTCTTAGTTTTAAACACTCTACCCGTTACAGATAAAATATCACCAATGTCATAGGATTTGTACTCTTTTAATTTCTCTTCACCTACATCATTTATCTTTATATATAGCTGAATCTTTCCATATCTATCATATAAATCGGAAAATCCTGCTTTGCCATGAACTCTTTTTGAAATAAGTCTTCCTGCTACAGTCACATCTTTACCTTCTAAAGTATCGTAGTTGTCCTTTACTTCTTTTGAAGTATGTGTCCTTTCTACTTTATATACGTCAAAGGGATCTTTTCCTGCTTCTTTAAGGTCTTTAAATTTCTGCAGCCTTTCTCTAATGAGCTCATTAGACTTTTCTTCTAGTGCATGTAATTTCTTTTCGTCTTTTGACATCAATGTTACCCTCCAATTATCTTCTTATACTAAGTATCTGGTACTTACTAACTCCATCTGGAACTTGTACTTCAACTACATCCCCAGCTTTTTTGCCTACAAGCCCTTTACCTACTGGAGATTCATTGGATATTTTATTGTTAATTGGATCCGCTTCTGCAGACCCTACAATTAAATATTCTACTTCTTCATCAAAATCATAATCCTTAACTTTTACAATAGATCCTATACCTACTACTCCTGGCGGAATTTCTTCTTCATCTACTATAGTAGCATTTTTTAGCATATTTTCAAGTTGTACTATTCTTCCTTCTACAAATGCTTGTTCATTTTTAGCACTATCATATTCTGAATTTTCACTTAAATCCCCAAAAGAAAGTGCTACTTTAATTTTTTCCATAATTTCTCTTCTTTTAACTGTTTTTAAATATTCTAATTCATCCTCAAGTTTTTTTATGCCTTCATAGGTCATTACATATTTTTTTGATCCACTCATTTAACTATCCCCTTTTAAAAATTTATCTAAAATTCTTATAGATAACTCTATTCAAGCGTCAACACACTCGCCTTTACTCATACTAATTATTATTTAAGTAATTATAAAACAGCACTACTTTAATGTCAACATTTTCAAAATTGAATTTTAACATCGCAATTTACTCTAAGTTACAGAATTAGAACATTCTCATTAAACTTTATTTTATCAAGAAATATGCCATTATAAGATAAAGATTTTTCGACATTTTTTTCATTCATTTGACAAAGTATAGACCCTAGAAGTTCAAAAGATACTCCATTGTACTTACAATTCCATGGAACTTTATAACTAACATCGTTTACTATTACGCCTCTATTACTAGGTATATAACTATTATCTAGATACCATACATATGTATCATTTTTTACAGTGACGTTCTTAGAACTTATTACAAAGTCTGCATTTTCAAAAGAAAACTTGATGTCAGATGTAATTATAGGAGTTACTCCATAATTAGCAATAATATATTGTCTAATGTCATTAGTTTGCATGATATTTCTAGAAAGCAATATTATAACTTTAGCTTCTCTAGCTAAATAACATATAGTATCAAATAAAATTGGCTCTGAAGCATCATAAACCACTATACAGCTATGTCTTATACTTTTTTTCTTAATTCTAAGTATAATTTTTAAACTCTTTACAATACTAAAAGCCATTAACTCCCTCTGAAATTTATTATATAAATTATAATCTAAATACCTATATACTTTAGGGGCTAGTTCCATATCCCTTATCCCTGATATTTTTTTTGCCCTTAGGATGTTACTATTATATGAATCTATATTAATATTGGGTGGAAATTTAACATTTTTTATTTTTAATTTTAACTCTTCTATAAAAATTTCTTCCTTCAATTTTATCCTAAATCTATCTTTAATTTTTCCCCAAAAACTGCTGTCATTATAGAATCCCGTTTTTTGAGATGCAGCATACAAAATAGATTTCACATTTTTATTCCTATTAGATTGCTTACAATAATATCTTATTCTTCTATCCTTTTAAAAATTACAACAAGGATTTATATTCATTTAAAATTTTAAATACATTTTCACTCTTTTTTTCACAATTTATTTTATCTTTTATCTCTTTACTATTTCTTAGTCCTTTTATATACCATGCTATATGCTTTCTCATTTCTCTTACAGCTCTGTCTTCACCATTGTAATATATTGCCCTTCTATAGTGTTCCATGCACAAATTTATTTTTTCTGAGGAATCTGGAAATATAACAGGTTGATGATTTCTGATTTCATATATCTGTTTAAATATCCATGGATTTCCCATAGAGCCTCTTCCTATCATTATTCCATCACATCCCGTACTATTAAACAGTCTTACTGCATCTTCTGCTGTAAATACGTCTCCATTTCCGATTACAGGAATGTTCACTTTTTTCTTTACTTGACTTATTATATCCCAATTTGCACTGCCATTATACATCTGTGTGCTAGTTCTACCATGAACAGTTACAGCATCAGCTCCTGATTGTTCCATAGCTTGGGCAAAGTTCACTACATTTATATTATCAAAATCAAATCCTATTCTCATTTTTACAGTAACTGGTTTTACAGAAGCTTTTTTCACTTCTTTTACTATTTGAGAAGCAAGAGAAGGATTTTGCATAAGTCCAGAACCCTCTCCATTTTTTACTATTTTAGGAGCAGGGCAACCCATATTTATATCTATAATAGCAATATCTTCATTGTAATTAAAAAGATCACAAATTTTAGCCATTATAAGTGGATCACTGCCAAATATCTGAACACCTAAAGGTTTTTCTATAGAAGATACTTTGAGCATCTGTTTAGTTCTATCACTGTCATAAAAAAGAGCTTTGGCACTTATCATTTCTGTATAGGTAAATCCACACTTCATCTCTATGCACAATTCTCTAAAAGCCATATCTGTAACCCCAGCCATAGGAGCCAAAACCACATTGTCTTTCAATTCAAAATTTCCTATTTTCATTAAGGTACCTGCTCTTTATTTTTCTCATAGATTATCTTAAGTCCCGTTAATGTCAGTATAGAATCTATTGTATCTATAGATTTTGACTCCTCATTTATCAGTTTAGCAAGGCCACCTGTAGCTATTACAAAAGGTTCATCTTCTCCTAAATCCATCATTTCTTTTTTCATTTTCTCAACTATATAATCCACCTGACCAATATAACCGTATACTATACCAGATTGCATACTAGCAATTGTATTTCTGCCTATTACTTTTTTTGGCTTGGTTATTTCCACTCTTGGAAGCTTAGCCGCCTTTTCAAATAAAGCATCCGAAGATATTTTTATTCCTGGACATATTACTCCCCCTAAATAGTCTCCGTTTCCACCAACTGCACAAAATGTCGTAGCTGTACCAAAATCTATTATAATTATAGATCTATTATACATTTCATAAGCTGCTACAGCGTTCACTATTCTATCTGCCCCTACTTCTCTTGGATTATCATACTTCACATTTATTCCAGTTTTTACTCCAGGTCCAACTATAATTGGAACTACCTGGAAATATTTAATTATCATATGCTCTAACGAGTACATTATATTTGGAACTACAGAGGATATTATAACTCCTTTTATATCTGAAGAATCCAATTCCTCCTGTAAAAAAAGATCCATTACTTGTATCCCATATTCATCTGCTGTTCTTTTAGAATCTGTAGACAACCTGGATACTGAAATAAGTTTATCTCCATCATATACTCCTAAAACAATGTTAGTATTTCCTACATCTAGAACTAAAATCATTAAACAACACCACCCGTCTAAATTAAAATAATAAAAATTATTTATTTATAAGATATACATAATTAAAGAGCAGCTTTGTAGCTGCCCCCTAGAATCCATTAACTTAAGTCAGAATAATAACTTAATTGTATCAATAAAATTTTATTTGTCAAGATTAAATTGCTATCACAAGGACTTACTACTTTAAATATGTTCAATTAAGCCTGTGCAAATATTTCTTCGAATTCATTTGCTTCAAGTTTTTCTTTTTCTAAAAGTTTTTTTGCTACCGCATGAAGCTTATCTAAGTTATCTGAAAGAAGATTTTCTGCTTTATCATAACTTTCGTCTATTAACTTTCTTATTTCCTTATCTATTTCAAAAGCTACTTCTTCACTAAAATTTCTGCCTTTACCTAAATCTCTTCCTAAGAATACCTCATCATGTCCTGATCCAAATGCAATAGGTCCTAAACCACTCATACCATAATCCATTACCATTTTTTTAGCTATAGTTGTAGCTCTTTCAATATCATTTTTAGCTCCGGTACTTATATCACCTATAATCAATTTTTCCGCTACTCTTCCTCCTAGAAGGCCTACAATTTCATCTTCTAATTTTGACTTTGACATATAAAAACTGTCCTTTTCAGGAAGATGCATGGTATATCCTCCTGCCATTCCTCTAGGTATTATACTTATCTGATGAACAGGATCCGAATCAGGTAAAAGTTTCATAACAACAGCGTGGCCTGCCTCATGATATGCTGTAAGCCTTCTATCTTCCTCATCAATTACTCTGCTCTTTTTTTCAGGTCCTGCTATTACTCTAGTTACTGCTTCTTCTAACTCATCCATACCAATTAGTGTTTTACTTTTTCTAACTGCTAAAAGTGCAGATTCATTCATAAGATTTTCCAGATCTGCACCTGTAAATCCAGGTGTCCTTTTAGCTAAAACATCTAACTTAACTTCATCTGATAAATGCTTATTTTTAGAGTGAACTTTAAGTATTTCTTCTCTTCCCTTAACATCAGGTGCTCCTACAAGTATTTGCCTATCAAATCTTCCAGGTCTCAAAAGAGCAGGATCCAATATATCAGGTCTATTTGTAGCAGCTATCATGATTATTCCTTCATTGACTCCAAATCCATCCATTTCAACTAAAAGTTGATTCAAAGTCTGTTCTCTTTCATCATGTCCTCCGCCAAGTCCAGCACCTCTTTGTCTTCCAACTGCATCTATTTCATCTATAAAAACTATACAAGGTGAATTTTTTTTGGCCTGTTCAAATAAGTCCCTAACTCTAGAAGCTCCTACACCAACAAACATTTCCACAAAATCTGAACCAGATATACTAAAAAACGGTACTCCAGCTTCACCAGATATAGCTTTAGCAAGAAGAGTTTTTCCTGTTCCTGGAGGTCCTACAAGTAAAACTCCTTTAGGTATCCTAGCCCCCATTTCTATATATCTTTTAGGTTGTTTTAAAAAGTCTACTATCTCTGCTAGTTCTGCTTTTTCCTCTTCTGCTCCTGCAACATCTGCAAAAGTAACTTTCTTCTTATTACTGTCTGGTGCAGCCATTTTAGCTCTGCTCTTTCCAAAATTCATCACATTACGATTTCCACCGCCACCTTGCGATTGCTGCATAAACATAAACCAAAATGCTACAAGCAAAAGTATTACAAGGACAGTCGGCAAATATTGTACCCACATGGGTATTGTTGCAGGTTTAACATACATTTCTTGAATTTCGCCATCTTTAGGATGCTGACCTATAAATTGAAATAATCTTTCAGATGGAACTACAGTCTCATATGCTGTTCCATTTTTCAAACTACCTTGAACTGTCATTTTATCTTCTCTAAGCTGAAAACTTTTTATATCATTACTTAACCAGTATTTCTGAAAATCATTAAAACTAATAGATGTTGAACTTTCATTAGTTTTTAGCAGCAACATTGCTGCAACTATCACTAATATAAAAACTGCTGCCCAGACCGTTGCACTTGAAAATTTTTTCATTAAAGGCCCCCCTCTCTTTCTAATTTTACACTGTAAAATTGTATCATAATTAAAATTCCTTTACAATAAAATTTATCACTAATTATTTATACACTTTCTCCTTCAATATTCCAACATACGGAAAATTTCTATATTTTTCAGCATAATCCAAGCCATATCCTACTAGAAAATAATCAGGTACTTCAAATCCTATGTATTTTGCCTTAACGGTAACCTTTCTTCTATCGGCTTTATTTAAAAGACATGCTATTTGTACACTCTTAGCTTTTCTTCCTTTCAAGTAATCCACAAGATAGGCTAAGGTTATACCTGAATCTATGATGTCTTCTACTATTAATATGTGCTTATTTTCTATTTCAAAGTCTAAATCTTTTAAAATTCTAACAACACCTGAGCTTTTTGTAGAATTTCCATAACTTGAAACTGCCATAAAATCCATACTACATGGAATAGTTATTTCTCTAAGCAAATCTGCCATAAATGGGACAGAACCTTTTAATATGCCTACAAGAAGCAAATCCTTTCCATCATAATCCTTACTTATTCTTTCTCCTATTTCCTTAACTTTCTTTTTAATTTTACCTTCATCAATCAGTACTTTCTCGATATCATCACTAATGTTGGCCATACTTTCTTAGTTCCTCACTTTCAAATTTTATAACTAAAATATTTCTAGTATTCTTATCGACTTTAAAAAGTTCACTTATTCTATATCCAACAATCCATCCAATTTTGTCTCCAAAACATATGATAGGAACATCATCTCTTTTATCTTTAGATACTTTTAAGTCTATGAACAAGTCTTTTAATTTCTTATTTCCAACCATCCCAAGTGGTGTAAACTTATCCCCTTCTCTCCTATTTCGTAATATGATATCTCCTTCTATTTTATTGTAATCAAAATACTGTATAAATTTATTTTTCTTACAATGTATATATTCTTTAGCTCCAACCAATTCTATGTAAATGGTAGATTTAATTTGAAAAATATTATTGCATCCAACTTGCAGTATATACTGTTTTTTATGATCTGATACAGCTTTTTTTGTATTTTTACTTATTATAATATTTCCATAGTCGTTCAAAACCAATATATTATTGGGAAGCATCTGTTCCTTACCAGTAGAATGTTTCTGAACTTCTATTATATTTAGAATATGAATTCTTTCAAAATCTTTTAAATTTCCAACTACAGTTTTTAAGGACATTCTTATTATCCTGCTTAATATTGCTTCCTTTTCTAAGAAGGCCTCTCTAGATATTATAACCTTTTCTCTCTTTATGTCACAATATTTTTTAAATTTTTCTTGTGAAATATAACTTAAATAGTCATTATCTATTTTTATTGTATCAGAAAATCTATTTAACACTTTAATTATATCCTTATTAAAGTTTTCCTGTATATATGGTATAAGTTGTAATCTTATTTTATTCCTAGAATATACAGTTTCTAAATTAGTTTTATCAATTCTAGGATTAAGATTATTTAAACTACAATATTTTTCAATTTCCTCTCTAGTGCTGCATATCAAAGGTCTCACATATATATTATCTCTTACAGGTCTTATTCCTACTAAACCATCTAATCCGGCACCCCGCATAATTCTCATTAAAATTGTTTCAGCCTGATCGTTGGCATTATGGGCTATAGCTATTTTTTGAGCTTTTAACTCATCTTTAAGTTTTTGAAAAAAACTATATCTTACTTTTCTTCCTGCGCTCTCACAGGATATGCCTTCCTCTTGTGAAACATGATTTACATCTATTTTTAAGCTTTTAAATTGTATTTTTAAATTTTCACAAAACTTTTTTACATATTCCTCATCTCCGTCTGCATCTTTTCCTCTCAAGCAATGATTTACGTGAGCTGCACATAAAGTTATATTTAATTTTTCTCTTAAAACATACAATATATGTAATAGGCATATAGAATCTGGTCCTCCCGATACAGCTACTATTACTTTATCTCCTCTATTAAACATTTTATTTTTTGTTATGACCTCTAATACAGATTCTATCAAAATAAACACTTCCTAAAAATTATTTTTTTAGAAACAATACGCTATTTTATTATAACATAAATGAATTATTTTTTGTGGGAGAATGACATAAAAGCTATATTTAGACTGCCTACAACACCAATTCACAATTTACAACGCACAGTTCACAATGCACAATTTGAGTAGATTTTTCTCCGCCAGTGTTATGAAAAATCTAAAAACTAAGTGACAAAAGAAATTTATACTTAATTGTGCATCGTGCATTGTGGATTAATTACTTCATATTATTTTTAAACTGCGAAAGTTGAGTACTTAAAAAATAATGCTTATCTCCATTAATAAAGGCTGTATACCTTTTCTACTATTGCTGTCATATCATCTTTTACTTTTCCCCCAGAAAGTTCTTTTGCTTTATCCGTAATTTTCTTGCACATTTCCTTAGGGTCAGTACAATCTAATTCTTTTAGAAATTCTATCATCCAATATAAATTTCCTGCTGCCTCACTTTCATAATCAATTACCCCATCACTTACCATTATTAGGAAGTCCCCATTCATTATTTTATTATTACTAATATCCACATCCACTTTATCCAATATTCCTATAGGAAGTGTTTTTGATTTTATTACTATAACATCCTCCCCTCTTTTTATAAAACTAGCCGCTGCTCCTACTTTCATAAAATCCACTTCACCTTTATATAAATCCACGCTGCTTAAATCCAATGTGGAAAACTTTTCATCTTCAGTAAATTTTATACCCATTATAGAATTTACCGTATTGATAGCTGTCATTTTATTGAAACCTGCACTTGTAAATTCTTTTATAAGTGCAACAGATGCACTGCTTTCCTGTCTTGCCTGAGGACCTGAGCCCATTCCATCACTTATAATCGTCATATATGTTCCATCCGGCAATTTTCCAAAGCTATAGCTATCACCATTATATTTTTCACCATCTTTACAAACTCTACTCACATAAGCTGCTATATGATATTTAGGGGTTTCTTCAAAAGTTATACTACAGCTATCCATAGAAGAATTTATATTGCATCCATCTTCACTTACACACATTAATTTTTTAGTTACATTGTTTAGAAGGGGAAGTATATTTTTAAGACACTCCTGTTTGCCACCACAAGCTTCCATTGATAAATTTACAACTAAGTGTCCCTTTTTATTATTAAAACAAAATACATCTTTATAATGTATATTGCTTTTGTTTAAAATTCTTCGTATATCATTTTCCACCTCAGGATTAAACTTCATATTCAAATTAAAATCTTCTACTATATCACCTATAGTTTTTCCCATATTTTTTATTTGGGATGCTAGCAATTCTCTACATTCACTGAGCCTATTCTTCCTCATCTCACTTACAATATAATTATTTACAATCTCTTCCGTATTTTTTATGAGTACTGTTCTTTTAGTACATTTTCTTTGAAGTTCACCAGGCATATGTTTTTTATTGTCGGCGTAATTTTGTATTAATTCTGCAAAAGCACTATAGGTATAAAAAGCTTCTCTATTCCAACACATATGCTTCATATCACAATCCGAACACACCCTATCTGCCAAATTTTCTATAAGTGCACTACTTTTATTTTTCAAAGCAAGTTTATCGTTATCTGCTAATTTAGCCAAAACAACTGACATGTTATTAAGTACTTTAGAAAAACTATCAAATTTATGTGAAAAAATAGATTTGATTTTACTTGCATAATTTTCTTTTAAATGCTCTTGTTTTCTTTCCCAATCCAATTCCATTTCTATTTTTTTATATATTTTTTCAGGTATTATAAGAAATATACAACAACTTATAATTATTTCTATTATTTTAAATTCTGTTCCTATATTAGAATACATCTTTAACACCATAAATCCTATAATATAAGCGCTTCCGCTCATCCACTTACCCGTTTCCCTAAACACACCTGATATAAGCCCGCATAATCCATAAACTGAAATATATATCATCATATCGCTAGAGGTAACTCCTATTATAGTTCCCATAGCTACACCAGCTGCTGAACCCGATGGACTTCCTTTTACATAACCTAATATAAGTATAAAACCTAGTGCTATTATATTTCTAAAAGATACTCCATAGATATTCATTCCCCAAGTTCCCGCTATAATCAAAGATGCTGTTATAGATATACTAATTATTTCCTCACTACTGTATAAATGTCTAGTTTTTAATTTTTTCAAGCATACTATAGAATAATTAATAATAAAATATATTGGAAAGATACACATAACTTCAAAAACAGAATTAAAAGCAGCTACCCCAGCAGTTAAATTTACTATTAAAAACTTATAAGCAAAAAATTCTATTAATGTAGCAGAAAATAATAATATCAACTTCTTTTTTGCACTAATATTATTTAATATATGGTTTAAAGCTGCTAATGTTACAGTTACTATACAATATACAGGAAGATATTTAATATTTCCATACATTGAAGCATATCCTAGTAGTGTTCCCAATGCAGCTACCAGGGAAGGTTTTCGTTTTTCACATACTGCTATTGATATAAAAAAAGCTATTCCAAAGGGCGCCATAAGGTTTACCATCATAACCCTTCCCACTAAAAAACCTGCTAGGAAATAAAATATTATTTGAGCCGTCTTTGTTAAATCTCTAGTCTCATGTTTTTTTTCTTCATCTTTTAGCTTTTCTGTCCTTTGATAAGGAAATACTTCTGCTCCATATTGCATATAATACCACCCACCTTATAAAATTACTGCTTACATTATAGCAGTATGTTCTGGAAATAAATGTCATAACATGAGACACTCCTATATTTTTTTTAGGACATTAATTTTATGTTTTTTTCATAATTTTTATTTGTGATTTTAATTTATTTATTATTTAATAATTTTAAAGACAAGATTAATAATTTTAAAGGCAAGCAAATTGGAAACTAAAAAAACTTGCAACATGTGCAAGTTTTTGGTAGCGGAAATAGGAATTGAACCTACGACACTTCGGGTATGAACCGAATGCTC
>DAISLB010000048.1:0-16633 GCA_036820645.1 Clostridium sp. | reverse complement strand
CAGATATCCCAAATCTTTGATTTGGTGATAGTCGCTTTCACAGAGTGCGTGGGAGATAACAGTAGCTAGCCATCAGATAAAGGGTAATCTAAATTTTCTCAATTTCAACATTTTTAAATATATGAATATTATATGATTTTTTTGCATGGTTTATTTACCATGATTATTGATTTCAATTAGAATCACTTCATAGGCTTTCTAACATAAAAATAAACTTATACATAGGCATATTTTTACAATAATAAAGCTCTTTTAAATATTTTGCATATAAGTCTTAGCAAAAAATTTGCAAAAACTTAGAACTTTTGAATTGTCTGAGGTACGAGTTTTCAAAAGTTCTAAGTTTTTTTAGAATTTTTTACTTAGACTTATCAAAATATTTAACGAGCTGAAGGTTGTAAAAAATATCCGGAGTATAAGTTTATTTTTCGTTTATAAACCCTATAGGGACTATAAGTAAACTTTAAAAATTATCCTCTAAGAGATGTTTCTCCCATTAAATATTTATCAACATTCTTTGCCACTCTTCTCCCATCATTTAGTGACCAAACTACAAGAGACTGTCCACGTCTCATATCTCCTGCTGCAAATACTCCTTCTTTTGCAGTCATATAATTTACATCCGTTACCACATTACCTCTAGCATCATATTCTACTCCAAGACTGTCAAGTAATCCTTCATGCTGTGGATGCAAAAATCCCATAGCTAAAAAAATTAAATCCACTGGTTGTTCAAATTCAGTACCTGGTATTTCTACCATCTGTCTCTTACCATTATTATTTTCCCACTTAACTTTTACACCTTTAAGTGATTTCAATACACCTTTTTCTCCTACAAGCTTTTTAGTATTTATACACCATTCACGTATACATCCCTCTTTATGGGAAGTAGTAGTTTTCAAAGTTTTGGGAAAAATAGGCCACGGCATTGTTTTATCACGATTTTCAGGTGGCTTTGGCATAACCTCATATTGATAAACCTTTTTAGCTCCCTGCCTTATAGAAGTACCAATACAATCGGAGCCTGTATCTCCTCCACCGATAACAACAACTATCTTTCCTTTGGCATTTATTTCTTCTTCCATAATTTTCTTACCAGCAACTCTTTTATTTTGCTGTCTTAAAAAGTCTACTGCAAAATAAGTGCCTTTAAGCTCTCTTCCTTCCACCTTAAGGTCTCTTGGAATAGTAGAACCTCCCGTTAAAACAACAGCATCAAAGTTGTCTAAAAGTTCATTTACATCGTAATCTACTCCTACATTTGTGTTTGTTTTAAATATTATTCCTTCTTCCTTCATGATATTTACTCTTCTATCCACTACATGTTTTTCAAGTTTAAAATCAGGAATACCATATCTTAAAAGCCCACCAACTTCATCTGCTCTTTCAAAAACAGTAACAGTATGCCCTACGGAATTGAGCTCTGCAGCAGTTGAAAGTCCAGATGGTCCTGAACCTACTATAGCTACACTTTTTCCAGTTCTAACTTTTGGCGGATTAGGTTTTATCCATCCTTCTCCAAAAGCCTTTTCGATTATATTGAGTTCTACCTGCCTTACAGAAACAGGTTCCCTATTTACTCCAAGTGTACAAGAACCTTCACAAAGAGCAGGACATATCCTTCCTGTAAATTCAGGGAAATTATTAGTTAATGAAAGTCTTTTAAAAGCCTTGTGCCATTCATTCTTATATACAAATTCATTCCAATCCGGAACTAAATTTTCAAGAGGACATCCCCAGTTGCAAAAAGGAGTTCCACAATTCATACATCTTGCTGCCTGTACATTCAATTTATCCTTAGGAAGTTTATAGTATACTTCTTTATAATCTTTAATTCTTTCCTCTACTGGACGTTCTTTTGGATCTTCTCTTTTATATTCTTTAAAACCAGTTATTTTTCCCATAGTGATACCCCCCTACATATTAGAAGCAGTAGCTGCTTCTAATTTGATTTGTTCCAGTATAAGTTTATATGCAGTAGGTATTACCCTCTTAAACTTGGTCTTGTATATATCCCATTTTTCAAGAATCTTTTTAGCTTTTGCACTATCTGTATATTTATAGTGTTCCTGTATTAAACTATATACTGTATTTACATCATCTTCATCAGCCATTTGCGAAATTTCAACCATTTCCATGTTACATTTTCTATCAAAAGTATTATCTTCATCAAGTACATAAGCTATACCGCCGCTCATACCAGCTGCAAAGTTTCTTCCTGTTTGCCCTATGATAACTACTCTTCCACCTGTCATATATTCACAACCGTGTTCTCCTACACCCTCAACTACAGCTATAGCTCCGCTGTTTCTTACTGCAAATCTTTCTCCTACAGTACCATTTACAAATATCTTTCCTGACGTAGCTCCATATAAAATAGTATTACCTGCTATGATATTCTTTTCTGCAACAAAGGTTGCCTTACTAGGAGTTTTAATAATTATTTTAGCACCAGAGAGACCTTTTCCAACATAATCATTGGCATCTCCCTCAAGCATTAGAGTAAGTCCGTTTATTCCAAAGGCTCCAAAACTCTGTCCTGCTGATCCCTTAAAATTTAACACAATAGTATCTTCTGGAAGTCCCTTGGCACCATATTTTTTTGCAATTGTTCCACTTAGCATTGTTCCAACAGAACGATTTACATTTTTTATCTCCAAATTTGCAGTGACTTTTGTCTTATCTTGTACTGCTTTTTGTGTCATTTGAATGAGTTTATAATCTATTGCCTTATCAAGTCCATGATCCTGTGGTTTTACACAGTAAGATTTGATTCTCTTTGGCATATATGGTTTATAAAGTATTGCAGATAAATCCAAGCCTTTAGCTTTCCAGTGATTAATAGCCTGTTTTGTCTCTAACATGTCTACTCTTCCAACCATTTCATTCATTGTTCTAAAACCAAGCTTTGCCATATACTCTCTAACTTCCTGTGCAATAAAAGTAAGGAAATTTATTATATGCTCTGGTTTTCCTTTAAAATTCTTTCTTAGTTCAGGATCTTGGGTAGCTATTCCCATATCACAGGTATTTAAATGGCATTTTCTAAGCATAGTACATCCCATTACTACAAGGGCAGTAGTTGCAAAACCAAATTCTTCAGCCCCAAGAAGTGCTGCAATTGCTACATCTCTACCTGTCTTTAGCTGTCCATCTGTTTGAATTCTAACTCTGCTTCGCAAATCATTTAACAGCAGAACTTGTTGTGTTTCAGACAATCCAAGTTCCCAAGGTATTCCTGCATTTTTTACAGATGACATAGGTGATGCCCCTGTACCTCCATCATGACCACTTATAAGTATTAAATCTGCATGAGCCTTTGCAACTCCAGCAGCAATTGTTCCTACTCCTACTTCAGAAACAAGTTTTACACTTATAGCTGCACTTGGATTTACATTTTTTAAATCATATATTAATTGGGCCAAATCCTCTATTGAATAAATATCATGGTGAGGTGGTGGTGAAATAAGGTCTATACCTGGAGTTGAGTACCTTATTTTAGCGATATACTTATCAACTTTCCTGCCTGGAAGTTGCCCACCTTCTCCTGGTTTTGCACCTTGTGCTATCTTTATCTGAATTTCATCTGCATTTGCCAAATACTCTGTAGTTACACCAAAACGCGCTGATGCCACCTGTTTTATAGCACTTCTCCTGGAGTCACCATTTGGATCTAGTACATATCTATCAGGATCCTCTCCACCTTCTCCAGTATTACTCCTTCCACCTATTCTATTCATAGCTATAGCTATAGTTTCATGAGCCTCTTTGCTTATAGAACCAAAGGACATAGCTCCTGTACAAAATCTTTTAAGGATTTCACTTACTGGCTCAACTTCTTCTATAGGTATCTCTTTTCCCTTTTTAAATTCAAATAAGCCTCTTATTGTACATAAGTTTTTATCTTGTTCATTTATTATTTTAGCATACTGTTTATACATACCATAGTCATTAGTTCTTGCTGCAACCTGGAGTTTGTATATAGTTTCAGGATTAAAGAGATGAAACTCTCCCCCTTTTCTCCAAGAATAGTTGCCACCAACACTGAGCTCGGAAATAGGTTTTCTTATTTTATTAAATGCATTTTTATGTCTTGCAAGTACTTCCTTTGCAACTACATCAATACCTATACCACCTATTCTAGATGGTGTGCCCTCAAAATACTTATTTACAAATTCTGAATCAAGACCTATTGCTTCAAATATCTGTGCGCCGTGATAACTTTGCAAAGTGGATATACCCATTTTGGAAAGTATTTTTAGTATTCCTTGATTTATGGCCTTAATATAATTTTTCTTTGCTTCTTCTGGTGTAATTCCAACTATATCCTCTTCCTTTATCATTTCATCTATAGTTTGATATGCCAGATAAGGGTTAACTGCAGAAGCACCATAGCTTATTAAAAGTGCAAAATGCGTAGTTTCTCTTGCTTCTCCAGTCTCTACAATAATTGAAACTTTTGTACGTGTTTTTTCCCTAATTAAATGATGTTGTACTGCTGAAACTGCGAGTAAACTTGGTATTGCAGCCTCATAGGAATCCACATTTTTATCACTTAAAACCAGTATATTATATCCTTCTTTTATTCTTCTTGAAGCCCTTTCACAAATTTTTTCAAGAGCATCCTTAAAGCCTTCTACTCCTGTATCACATTTAAATGTAATAGGAATAGTGGTAGTTTTGAAATTCTTATCTCTTAAACTCTTTATTTTTGATATTTCTTCATTTGTCAGTGTAGGACTTTTTATTTCTATAAATGAATCATTCGTGATTTCTCCATGTTTACCATTTAATATATTAGCCTGAGTAGAACCTATATAATTTGATAGAGACATTACTAATCTTTCTCTTATAGAATCTATAGGAGGATTGGTTACCTGGGCAAAAAGTTGCTTAAAGTAAGCAAAAAGCAATTGATTTTTATTTGAAAGTACCGCAAGAGGGGCATCATTTCCCATAGATCCTATAGGTTCTTTGCCATCCTTTGCCATAGGCCCTATTATCTTACTCAAATCCTCAAGAGTATATCCAAAGGCCTGTTGTTTTTCCTTTAATACTTCGGGAGGTATTTCTTCCCTCGTCTTAACTGTTTTAAACATATCAAGAGTATATTTCAGCTTAGGAAGCATCTCTTCATAAGGCTTACTCTTGCATATAGTCCTCTTTAATTCTTCATCGTTTATTATTCTTCCCTGGGCAGTATCAACCAAGAACATTTTTCCCGGTTTTAGTTTTCCCTTTTCTTCTATATCCTCATCTTTAAATTCCAGTACTCCTGTCTCTGACGCAAGTACTACAAGACCATTTTTTGTTATAATATATCTTAAAGGCCTTAATCCATTTCTATCAAGGGTAGCACCAACTTGCACACCATCGGAAAATGCAACTGCAGCAGGTCCATCCCAAGGTTCTACAAGAGAGCCATGGTACTCATAAAAAGCTCTTTTGTATTCTTCCATATATTTATTTCCTTCCCACGCTTCTGGTATGAGAAGCATAAGTGCATGTGGTAGGGATTTGCCATCTTCATATAATAATTCCAATACATTGTCAAGGGATGCAGAGTCACTTCCCCCTTCACTTATTATTGGGAAGAGTTTGTTAATATCCTTTCCGAAAACTTCAGATTTCAGTACACCTTCACGTGATCTCATCCAGTTTCTGTTTCCTCTTATGGTATTTATCTCACCATTATGTCCAAGGAACCTAAAAGGTTGTGCCAAATCCCAGGTTGGAAAAGTATTTGTGCTGTACCTTTGATGTACTAGTGCAATGGCACTTTTAAAGTTTATATCATTTAAATCAATATAAAATTTCTTTATTTGATCTGCTAGTAATAATCCTTTATAAACTATAGTTTTACTTGAAAGACTGCATACATAAAAAGATTTTCCTGCAGCTCCAAGAGTTTTTTTAACTTCATTTTCAACTTTTTTTCTGATTATATAAAGTTTTCTTTCAAAATCAGTTTGATTTTGCGCATTTTTGCCTATAAATATCTGTCTTATAGTAGGTTCAGTACCCTTAGCTGTTTCACCTATACTTCTATTATCTGTAGGTACATCTCTCCAGCCTAAAATTTTCTGCCCTTCCTCTTCTGCTGCCCTTTCAAGTATTCCTTCACACTGCAGCCTTATGGCAGTTTCTTTAGGGAAAAATACCATACCTACAGCATATTCACCAGGTTCAGGTAATTCTATTCCCAAATTGTCACAATTTATTCTAAAAAATTCATCTGGAATTTGGACAAGTATGCCTGCTCCATCTCCTGTTTTAGTATCAGCACCTACTGCTCCTCTGTGAGTTAAGTTAACTAAAATTTTAACACCTTTTTTTACAATATCATGAGTTTTTTCACCTTTTATGCTGGCTATAAATCCTACCCCACAAGAATCCTTTTCATAAGCAGGATCATATAATCCTTGTTTTGAAGGGAATCCTAAATTATAATTCATGTTTTCAGCCCCCGTCTATATTTTTTGAATAAAAATGCATTTCCATAACCCCCAGAAATGCATTTTAAAATTTCCATAACTATTAGTTATTTAATTATCAAACTTAATATATTGCTATATATTGCTGTAAAATACCAGTTATGTTATAAGTCATTGGTATTTTAATAAGATTAATTTTATCATATTTCATTTCATAATGCAAGTTTTTTAAAAAAACATTTCAATTTTCTATATTATACTATCTTATTATTCTCAATATAAAGCCTGGCATCAATTTTCGTGCTGCACCAGGCAGCAATTCCATATCCTTTTTTCTTATACCACCAATTAGTGCCATAATAAAAACATATGTAACTGCTCCTACTAAAACAGATAGTATTGTAGAAAGAGCATTTGAAACATAAGGAATTTTTATAAATCCAAATAAAAAATCCATAACAAAGCAAGAAGCAAATACAACTGCTCCCATCATCACAGAAGCAATTCCTGGTTTAACAGCATGCCTTATAAGACTAACTTTTGCATTTAAGGATTTTCTAATAATTATATGATTTAATATTATAGGTATAACAAATCCACCTATACTTCCAACTATTGCTCCTAGTATATTTATATTAGGTATTGCAATAAGAACATAATTTATACATATTTTAACTACTATACCTATTATAGAATAAAAAGTAGCAGTAAAAAGCTTTCCCACACTTTGTAAAATGGTAGTCTGTATTTGCATTATTGACATAAGTACAAGTACTATGGAACCACATTCCATAATATAATATCCTCCTCTAAACTTTAAAAGCTCGTATATATGTCCACTTAGAACAGAAAATCCAACTGTACAAGGTATTGCAATTAAAAAACAAAGCCTGAAGGAATAATTTATTTTATCTTTTACCCTTTTCTTATCTTTAACTGCAGCAGCTGCAGATATAGCTGGAAGTATTGCTGCAGAAAGCGAAGATATTATAGCAATGGGAACATTCAAAAGCTGCTGATATTTGTTTAAATATCCATAAAGTATAGTAGCATTAATATCACTTATTCCTCCAGCCATAAGCCTTGTTTTAGTATTAGCTAAATCTACTACACTTCCTGCATAAGTCATACCCACACATAAAGTTATAGGAACTCCATACTTTACAATTTTTCCTACAAGCTGTGATGTACTAAGTCTTGTCCTACTTACTTCCACATAATTTTGGGGCAGTCTTATTTTTTTATTTTTTTCATAGCAGTATATTAAAAATGCAGCAGAAGCGAGAGCCCCGAAAGAAGTTCCAATAGGTCCTCCAGTACAACCTACTTCTACACCATATCTCATTAAATATGCTGCAAATATAAGTGCAAATATGGTATTTACTATTTGTTCTATAACCTGCGACACTGCTGTAGGTGTCATATTCGCTCTTCCTTGAAAATATCCCCTGTAAGCAGAGGCAATGGAAGTGAAGAATATAGCTGGTGCCAAAGTTAAAAGCGATAAATACGCCTTCTTATACTTTGTTATATTAGCTAAAGGTTCTGAAAATATGATTAAAAAAGATGCCATTACTATTCCTAAAACTACTAAAATAAACCTAGCTATTTTAAATCCTCTTACTGCATCCTTGTAATTACCTACTGCATTTAATTCAGATATAAGTTTAGAAATAGCTACAGGTATGCCTGAGTTTGTAAGTACAAAAACAAAAGCATATACCTGATAAGAGGCACCATATAATCCGTACCCTTCATCCCCTATTATTTTCATCATAAGGGGAATATATATAACAGATAATATTTTTACAGCCATTCCTGCTGCAGAAAGTATGGCAAAACCTTTAGTTGTTGACTGTTCTTTCATAATTTAAAACTCCCTATCAAAAACAATTAGTATTCTAAAATATTAGAATTTATTAAATATATCCTTTCTTATTTTCTTTAATATAGGTGGAAGTCCCTCTGTTATAGTTTTGTTTTCCATATAATTAAGTTTTTCAGGACAGCTCCTAAAGTTTAACTTATATGCATATAAATATTGATAATCTAAACCATATTTATTGTAGAAAAAATTATTTATATTTGAAATTCCATATTTACTGTCTCCTACTATGGCATTCCCTAAATATGCCAGGTGAGCCCTTAACTGGTGGCTTCTACCTGTAATTAGTTCCAATTCTATAAGTGAATATATACCACAGGTGGTAACATTTTTTACTCTCATAGATACTTTTTTTGAATTTTTTTCCAGTGCATTACTTACACTGGATTTATTATTTGTTCTATCTTTTTTTATGTAACCTTCATAAATTCCATCCTTTATTTTTCCATTTACAAGAGCTATATAATACTTCTTTATACTTCTTTCCCTTATCATCTCATTTAATAATTTCAATGATTCATAATTTTTCCCATAAATAACTATACCAGAAGTATTCCTGTCTAATCTATTACAGGGTGATGGAGTAAAAGTAACCTCTTCTTCTGGGTTAAATTCTCCCCTATCATATAAATGTGAAAGCACATAATCAGTTAAAGTAGCATCCTTGGAATTTTTATCTGAATGCACCAAAACTCCAGGCCATTTTTCAACTAAAAGCATATTGCTGTCTTCATAAATTATCTTCAAGAAATCATTGTTTATCCTTTTAAATTTGGATGTTGTTTCCTTAGACGTTATGTATTCTGCATTTACTATATCGCCTTCCAAAAGGAAATATTTTTCTTTTGCTTTTTTCCCATTTACCTTAATATCGCCTTTTCTTATAGCTCTGTATATACCACTAAGTGGCACATCCTGAAGCCATTTTCTTGAAAATTTATCCAATCTTTGACCAGCTTCGTTTTTTCCTATCTCCAATTTCATATGAATCTCTCCTAAGTATTAAAATGAACAACTCTCTTATATATCTGCAATTAGTAATTTAAGAATTCTATATTGCAAAGTTTTTAAAAAGTTTAAAGTTTAAAGTTCAAATATCAAAGTCCAAATAATGATGACTTCATTCGTACCTCAGGAAATCTATAATTTTAATATTTTCTGACGTTAGGAGGAAAATTATCATTATCTGTTATTTATTCTTTGTTATTTGTTCTTTGGCAAATTGTATTATTTACAATTTAACCTAGACAACACCTAATTATATACTACTATTATTGACTAAATCAACAAATAAAAATATAATTTTTAACTTACACTCTTATACTTGTTTTTCTACATAAAAAATATACTTAAAGTTTATACTCATTACAATAAAAACTCTAAGTACATTTAAACTGCACTATCTTAAAAAATCATAAGCTGCCTTGCACTGTATGGCAACCCCAATAGGAATACAATCTTCATCTACATCAAACAAATTTCCATGGGCAGGATGTATTATTTGTTTTTCTTCATTTCTACATCCTAGATAATAAAAAGCAGATGGTATTTCCATAGAAAAATAAGCAAAACTTTCCACGCCCATGCTTGGTTTTTCAAGTATCTTTACTTTATCCTTACCTATAATGTCATATGCTGCATTTAAAATATCCTGTGCTGCTTTATCGTCATTATAAAGACAAGGATAGCTTTCCTGTATATCTATTTCACATTTTCCCCTAAAAGAATTAACTATTCCATTTGTTATTTCACAGAGCCTTTTCTTTACGTATTCCCTATGCTCTGTCTTCATAGTTCTTATAATACCTGATATTGTGACTTCATCTGGTATTATATTTTGTGCTGTACCTCCATGAATTGATCCTATAGTTATTACTCCTGCATCTGTAGGAGGAAGTTCCCTACTTATAATTTCCTGAAGTGCTATTACCACATGGCTTGCTATCACCACAGGGTCAATTCCCATATGTGGTCTGGCTCCATGAGACCCCACTCCTTTAATTTTTATGTCAAAAGGATTAGAAGCTGCATTTACTACTCCAAATTTAAGTCCTATATTTCCAACTTCTATATTTTCCTCTACATGAAGCCCTATTACTCTATCAACCTTTGGATCTTCAAGTACTCCCTCTTCTATCATTAACTTAGCTCCACCTGTAGTTTCTTCTGCAGGTTCAAAAAACAATTTTACATTTCCTCTTAATTTATCCTTTATAGAATTTAGGATTTTAGCAGCTCCAAGAAGTATAGTTGTATGTGCATCATGGCCACAGGCATGCATTTTTCCCTTAACTTCTGAAGAATAGTCACAAACTTTTTTATCTTCTAAAGGAAGTCCGTCCATATCCGCTCTTATTCCTATAGTTTTACTACCTTTTCCTCTTATTATTGCACATATTCCAGTATGGGCTATATCACTATATTCTATACCCCATTTGTCTAAAAACTCTTTCACTTTGCCAGAAGTTCTTTCTAAATCATATCCAAGTTCTGGATGCCTATGAAAATCCCTTCTTACTTCAATCAATTCTTGTTTCATAGATTCTGCCATTTCCAAAAAATTTCTTTGCATGATTTTTCCTCCAATGCTAGTATAAATACTTATTCCCAACCTAATTCTATTACGTCTCCTTCGGACAACTTATCATAATAACCTGCATTATTTCCATTCAAATGCAAATACAACCTTCCTCGAGTCTTTGTCAAATCAAATTCTATGTGATTAAATATGTCTACAAATATATAATCTTTCTTTCCTTTAAGCACTACGGTTTTTCCATTTGCAACTACAGTTATTTCTCTTATATCATCATCCTTTTTTTTCAAAGCAGATTCCTGTAGTTCATCCTTCTTGTCTACAGTCACATTTTCCTTTTCTTCTTTTTGATCTATCTCCTGTGAATTTAAATTTTCCTGTTTTTCTTCTTTAGAATTCTTTTCTTTTTCAGCCTCTACTTTAGTTATTCTATAAATTCTATCCCCTTCATTTATAATGTATCTTTTATCCAATTTATTTCCATTTAAATAGTATACAAATTTTTCATTGTTATCAGTTGAAAAATATTTTTCATAATCGGAAATGGTTTCAGGTAAAATTATAGTTACATTATCTCCTTCATTTATAATGCTATCCAATTTTACTCTACTTTCATTTATATATGCCGCCGGTTCTAGGTTCTCTATTAAATCATTTATAAAAAAGCTTACAGAATAAGACTTTTGTATGTAATCTATAACTTTAGGTACAGCATTTTTTCCATTAATTGCATATTGTATCTCTATGTCGTCTCCTTCTTTAATTTCCTCATCCATGCTCTTTTCAATTCCGTTTACAGTTATTTTAGTATTGGAAGCCAAAGTACCAAAGGCCACTCTTTTTATACCATTTACGGTAAATCTTATATTTTTGCCGTTTTTTCCTATTAATGCTTTAGGATTTATACCTGCCTGCAGCATTACATCCATTACCGTATGTCTATGAGAATTAAAGAGACTTATTACATTTCCATTTAACATTACATCAATAAATCCATGTCCAAGTCTCCTTATGGAAATGAGTGCAATACCTAAAACAGTAACCCCGGTACTTCCAAGAGAATTGTCAATACACACACAATCTGTAACTGCTTCTCTTCCCTTTATGGCAATTCTCTGATTAGGTATGTTTAACTTTTTAGCTAAAAATTCCTTTAATCCTGGGGTATGAGCCCCTCCACCTACAAGAAAAATTGCATTAGGAGCTTTATCTCCATTTAACTCTACTATTTTACTTCCAATTTCATCTGCTATCTTTTGAACAACAGGGTTTATAAGTTTTATAACTTCTTCAGAAGATATTTTATTTTCTATATCTAGAACATCTGTATAGGTTATGGTTTCATTTTCATTACACTGCTTTTTTATCTTTTCGGCAGTATTAAAATCAACTAGGTAATTTTGTGCTATAACTTCGGTAACTTCATCTCCTGCCTGAGATACCATTCCATAAGCACTTATAGTATCTTTGCTGCTTATTGCTATATCCGAAGTTCCTGCGCCTATATCTACTAGGGCTAAATTTAAGAGTCTTAGATTTTGTGGAATTGCAGCTTCCATAGCAGCAATAGGTTCTAAAGTCAAACTTACTACCTGCAGCCCTACCTTTTCCATAACAGAATACAAACTGTCTACTACAGACCTTGGAAGAAAGGTTGCTATAACTTCTACAGATATGTTTTCTCCTTTATGTGCCAGTAGATTACTTATAAGATAACCATTTAAATAATAACTTTTTACACTGTAACCTACACAATACAATCTTCCTTTTGTATTTTTAGTTACCTGCTTTTCCGCAGACTTCACTGCAGTTAACTCAAGACTCCTTATGGTGTCTCTATCTATTTCCTTATCATAATCAATGTTCATATTCTCTTTTACAGATACAGTTCTTAAAAATCTTCCTGCTGCTGCTATTGCTGCATTTTCCAATTTCATGTTTAGGTCTTCTTCTATTTTTTTCTTTACAGCATTTACTGCATTTGCCACAAGACCTACATCATGTATCTGCCCATCGATCATTGCCCTTTCTTCATGTTCCACACAATGTTCTGATATTATATTAAATTTTTTATCCTTTACTATTCCAGCAGTACCTATTACGGTTCTTGTACCTATATCTAATGCAAATATTACATCCTGCGGATTAAAGTTAGTAATCTCCATAATATTTACCTCTTTTTCTGTAATCTAAAGGCTCATATTCCCAAAATATGAGCCTAATAAAATTATATAACAATACGACAAAACATTCAATTTATATTGGCAAAGTGATTTTTACTATAGTACCTATGTCTATTTCGCTCCAAACATGAATTGTGCCATTATGCTTATCTATTATCCATTTTGAAATTGAAAGACCTAGCCCTGTACCACCACTACTTTTAGTTCTGGATTTATCAGCCCTATAAAACCTATCAAATATGCGGGGCAAATCTTCCTTTGAAATTCCTGTACCGTTATCTGCAATAGTTATTACAGCTTCATTTTCCTTTTTATAAGAATCAACCCTTATGCTTTCGCCTTCCTCAGTATATTTGATGCTGTTGTCTATGAAAATTCTTAGAGCTTCTTTTATGAGATTTTTGTCAGCATTGATGCTAAATTCATCATTGCGATCATTTTCTATTTTATGGACATTGTCAATTAATTTTGTCTCTTTTACTACTTCATCTATCAACTCATTCATCATAAAATTTTCTTTCTCAACTTTTTGAGTATTTTTATCCCCTCTTGCAAGAAATAAAAGCTCTTCAATCAAATCTTTCATATTTTTAGATTCACTTTTTATAGCCTCAATGGATTCTTCAAGGATTCCTTTATCATTTTTTCCCCAGCGATCTAATAGATTAGCATAACCCTGAATTACGGAAATAGGTGTTCTCAGTTCATGGGATGCATCAGATACAAATTGATTTTGTTTTTCTACAGAGCTCTGAATTCTGTCTAGCATATCATTAAAGGTTTTTGCTAAATCCTTAAGCTCATTTTTTGATCCTTTAATATCAAGTCTTTTGTCCAAATCATCTATAGATATTTTTTTTACTGTATCCGCCATAGTATACACAGGAGATAAAAACTTTTTACTGGCCTTTGAACCAATTATTATAATTATTATTAATCCTATAATATTCCACACCGCTAGAATTCCCAAAAGAACTACTATATAATTATCCTTTCTAGTATTTTGCATATAGTAATTAAAACTTCCAATTATCCCTAAGGTAATAAAACAAAAAATTATCACAAAAGTAAATATATAAGTAACTGTTATTTTAAAACTAATGGAAAATCTAAGTTTGTTTTCTATGCTTTCAATTGCTCTATTTAAATATTTAGTAAAAATCTTTAAAACTCTCTCTAATAGTGAAAACAAAATCCTTACAATTTTAAATATGAGTTTGATCTTATTCATCCTTTAATTGATACCCCACTCCTCGAATGGTATAAATAAATTTGTGGCTAAACCTATCATCTATTTTACTTCTCAAATAACGAATATAGACGTCTACTACATTAGTATCCCCTGTATAATCATATCCCCATACTTTTTCAAGGATATTTTTCCTTGAAAGTACTATATTTTTGTTTAACATTAAATATTTTAATAAATCAAATTCTGTTTTGGTCAAGTCTACTACTTCATTATTATAGGTTATAAGATGTTTACTCATATTAAGTTTTAATTTACCTATTTCTATAATACCAGATTTATCTATAGTAACCCTTTTATGTTTAAAGGTAACACGAATACGTGCAAGAAGCTCTTCTATGGCAAAGGGCTTTATCATATAATCATCCGCACCAATATCAAGTCCCATTACTTTATCCATTATTTCATCTTTTGCAGTAAGCATGATAACAGGAACCTCAGAACTTTGCCTTAACCTTCTCAATACTTCCATTCCATTTAGTGAAGGAAGCATTACATCAAGTATTATAAGGTCAAACTTTTCATTTAAAGCTTTTTTAAGTCCCTCTCTTCCATCTACAGCTTTATCTACAATATACCCTTCATGTTGAAGTTCCAATTCAACAAATCTTGCAATCTTCACCTCATCTTCTACAATAAGAATTTTTTCACCGGCCATATTATCCCCCTGTGCTTTTTTTAATTTCATTATACCCTTTTTACTCTACCTTAACAGCTAAACACGATAAAAATAAAACCTGCTTTATGAAAAATCATAAGCAGGCTTTATTTTATGCATTCTTAATCTCTTCTTTTATTTTATCTTTGGCATTATTCACAACTTCAGTAACTTTTTCTATTTTACTATTAACACTGCATTCCCCTCCACTTTCTTTATGAACTCTTATCTTACAACTTGTAATTAAGGCAACGACTACAACGGCTATTGCAACAGGAAATGCAAATATGCAAAGTAAAACTGCCAGAGTAGACGGTAAATTTAAAATTGTTTTATCATCTTTAGATATTACAAATTTTATCTTGTTAGCCTTTAAAATAATATTTTTAATTTTCTTAACAAAATGTGAGTCCTTTATACATTCATGCTCTGGTTTGATTTTGTTCTGTTCTTCCAAATATAGAAGTGCTTCTACCAAATCACCGTTACATTTTTCAAGTGCCCCTTTGGCCTCCTTGTAGCTTACATTTGCCCTTTTTCTTAATGAATCAATTTGTTCAATTGAAATTGTCATCTTAATTCCTCCCCTTAACTATTTTCTTATAATTAATTTTCTTTATGTCTATATACTACTGGAGAATAATTAGAAGACAATTAGTTAAAGATTAGAATTTCATTAGAAATCAATTAATTATATTCTCTATTTCTTTTATTACTTTTTCAAAATTATCATTAAAATTATTTTCTATAATTATGTCAGCTTGATCTATAACCTCACTTGCCGACTTTTTCATTTGACTATCTTTGGCATTTTTTATCATAACAAAAACACCTGGATTAACAACTTTGCGTAAGCTATTTGATTCACATACTATAAGAGTATTTTTAGGTATTTGGGTAATAAATGCTTCAAATCCTTCGTACATATTATTCTTCAATGTTTTTAACCAGTAAACTTTCTCTGCTCCTGCAGCTAATAATAGAGAAGTATCTTTGTTATTGGCTGAATTTAACTCCTCTGTTATCTCAAAATTTCCTTTTAGGCTTGAACATACCCCACAACCTTCTCCTCCACGTATGCATTTTCCATTTTTTTCCTGAATGGTTGTTACTTTTAGTGCTACCACCGGTCTACTTAATTTGTATTTATTTATTATTGAAATAGCAAGAGTAGTTTTTCCACTATTTCTAGCAGTTGAACCAATTAAAATCATATTGGGGATATTATGCTTCCTAGTCACTATTTTGATCACCTCCCCATCAATTATTGCTTTAATTTTCAACGAAATAACTAGTCAGTATGCTATCCTATTTTTTATCAAATGCCTTAAAAGCAGCCAAGCTGACAACCTATAATCTTTATTTCATTCTCATTACATAGCTTTCCTATATCCGAAACATTTACTTTTAATTCTTCTGCTATTTTATAAGCATCAGAGCATGCTAGACACTTCTTATTCTTTTGTATTTTACAGCGGCTCTCTATAGTCTTCAATGTAATATTTTTGCCCATTTTCTTCTTCCTCCTCTTCTGATATAGCTATTTACTCAATTTACACACATATAAAAGTTTTAGCTTAATATAAAAACTTTGCGAAGCAAAGTTTTTGAGTTGAAAATTGAGAATTGAGAATTGAGAGTGAAGGTTGATTTTTAGCTATCGCAAAAAATCTTTAAATTTATATGAA
>DAISLB010000047.1:0-16711 GCA_036820645.1 Clostridium sp. | reverse complement strand
CTGGATTAATTTGTCCAGCAGTTCTAGCAAAATGCACATTATCTTTATGTTTAACAATTGTATCTGTTACACTTATTAAATATATATTTAAATCTCTATCCTTTAAAAGTTCTAAAATATATAACATTCCACAGAACTCTTGGCTGGAGCCGTACCATAAATATAAGGTATCATTGTCATCCTCCTGTAAGCCTTATACTTTTTCTTGAATTAAGGAATCAACATATTCTTTGCCTTCAACTAACCCACATCCCGTAGCAATTCTATATTTTTTAATTGCTTCAATCTTTTTACCTTCTGAAATTAACTTTTTTAGTTCATCTCCCAATGTATCAGGGACTCCAACTTGTTTAGCTATCTTATTTAAGGTTGCATTCATTCTTAAATTATCACTTTTTATCTGACTAATACTAGCCACCATCCATATTAATAATCCTGTTGCTGCAAGTGCTAAAATAATTGTATAATTCATAATTATTAATTTCCCTCCAAACCTTTAATTTGCTCTACACTTAATCCTGTTTTATCTGCTATAGTCTTATCATCTAAAACATCCTTTAATTTTTTCGCCATATCTATTCTTTCTTCCATTCTACCTTGCTGCCTATACTTATTTTTAATCTCTTCTTCCTCTTCTGAAGCTTTTCTATCCTCTTCCCAAATCTTCATGGCATCTTTGTCAGTACTTAAATATTTGAGTCCTTCATCTGTTATTTTTATTTTCATTCCTCTCATGATTCCAAATTTATTTTTGCAGCAGCATATTTTTCTATATTTTCTGGTATAATTTCTCCTGTAGCCCTAGCTTGAAATACATTCCCGTTATGTTTAATAACTGTATCTTTTACATCTATCGTATATATATTTAACTTTCTGCCCTTTAAAAGTTCTAAAGTATATAACATTCCACAAAACTCTCTGCTGGACCCATACCAAAGATATAAAGTATCATTACTGTCCAGCTTAGAAATTTCATCATGAAATTCACTATAATTTTCTTTTAACTCATCTATATCGTAATCAACAAATGGCCTTAATTGGTTCTCTCCCTTAAGAATATTATACCAATTAATTCTTTCTTCAATATTTACTCCACCCTTTATAGATCCCTGTGAAAGATCATCAAAAAAAACTATTACCTTTTGATTACCCTGAAGTTTTTTAGTACTAATAGCATGTTTAAAACTTCCTCCTGCACTTTCTGAAAAACATATGTTAATTATCTCACACATTAAATTATTATCCTCCTACTGTAATTTTGCTAAATTTTTTCTCCTATAAACTTATAACCTACTCCCCACACAGTTTTTATAAAAGTAGGATTTTTACTGCTGTCTCCTATTTTTTCTCTAAGTTCTTTTATGTGTACAGTTACAGTATTGTTTCCTTCAACATCCATGCTTTTCCATATATGATGGTATAATTCTTCTTTTGAAAATACTTTGTTTGGGTTTTGTGCAATAAGGCTTAAAAGTTCAAATTCTTTTATAGTCATTTGAATTTCTTTTTCATTCACAGTAACCTTTTTTTCCTCGGGTATTATAATAAGTCCATTTTTAAATTTTAATATTCCATTTGCAGCAAACTCCCTGTCTACCTTTTTATATCTTCTTAAATGTGCCTCAATTCTTGCAGAAACCTCAATCAGGCTGAAAGGTTTTGTCACATAATCATCTGCTCCAAGCTTTAATCCTTTTACTTTATCCATATCTGTTTGCTTTGCACTTATTATCATTACTGGTATATCTTCATTTATCCATCTTATATTTTTACAAAGAGTGAAGCCATCCATTTCAGGAAGCATTATATCTATCATTACAAGTGCAAATTCATATGTTTTAAAGTCTTCTAGCCCCTCTTTCCCACTTGATGCCCAATTGACTTCATACCCTTCCTTTTCAAGGTGTTCCTTTAATATGTTTGCAATTGCCTCATCATCTTCAACTATCAGCAGCTTTTCACCCATTGATCAAACCTCCATCCCTATTCTTTAGAATTATAACATGAATTTCTCTTATTTACATTGTACATATATTTTCTTTACATTTTAAAGCTTCATCAAGCAAACATGCTTATATAGGCTATAAAATACAAATATAGGTTTTCTAACTAAAAAAATATTCGGAGTATAAGTTTATTTTTCGTTTAGAAACTCTATATAGATATCCTACCTTATTTTAGTATAGTTTTTAAATCATCTTCTACTGTTGTAGTAGGCTTTATGCTGAACTTATCAACTAAAACATCCAACACATTTGATGAAAAAAATGCCGGAATAGAAGGTCCTACATAAATGTTTTTAATCCCAAGGGACAGTAAAGTAAGCAGTATACATACAGCTTTTTGTTCATACCATGACAATACTATTGTAAGTCGTAAATCATTTACTCCACATTTAAATACATTTGCAAGTGCTAAAGCAATCTGTATAGCAGAATAAGCATCATTACACTGGCCAATATCAATAATACGTGGAATGCCTTGAATATCTCCTAAATCTAGGTCATTAAAACGATATTTGCAACATCAGGCTGCTTTCCACATGCCCCTACTTTTGTACATCTACTTCCGCAAGCAGTTTGCTCACATTGAAACCAAAACATATTATTCATATTTACACCCCATAACCTTATTATTTTTTAATTGCTTTTATGAAATGGGTATAATATAATAATAGTAATAAATCGGTATCCTCTGTTACCAAATTAAAGGTGATTAAATGTTTGAAAAATATGTGGATGTATTATCAAAAATTAGCCTATTTCAAGATATTACCAAAGAAGATATTACGGTCATGCTAAATTGCATTAAACCTAAAATCAGTCAATTTAAAAAAAATGATTTGATTGCTATAAGTGGAGATGAATTTAAAAGCGTTGGAATCGTAATAGCTGGGAAAGCCGTTGTAGTAAAAGAAAATGCTTCAGGAAACAGAATGTTTATGACAAATTTGAATCCAGGTGACATGTTCGGTGAAATGGCTGTTTTTTCAGGTAAATCTATACTTCCTGCTACCGTTGAAGCTCAAGACAACTGCACAGTTTTATTTTTACCAGGGGAAAAAATTATAGGTGAATGTAAGAATATGTGCACATGGCACCGCACACTTATCCGTAATATGTTTAAAATTATATCCAATAGGGCACTAGTGCTAAACAAGCATGTAGAGTATTTAAACATCAAAAGCATAAGGGGTAAAATAAGTACCTTTTTAATAGAACAATATAAAAAATCAGGAAAAAGTACTTTCAAGCTCCCCTTAAAACGAAATGAACTAGCTGAATTTTTAAATGTGTCAAGACCTTCCCTTTCACGCGAAATGTGTCATATGAGAGATGAGGGACTTATTGATTTTAATAGGTCATCTTTTCATATTAAGGATATTGATGCATTGAAAAATACGTCCGAATAATAAATGTGAGCAGCTTTTGTTTTTACACAAATCTACTCATATTTTTGTTCTTTTAAAAATTTAACTTTGTCATGATGATCTATCGATATAGAATATAAAAAATAGCAACACATTCATTAATATTTTTACTAATAAATATATTGCTATTTATAACGTAATGCATTGTAGTATTTACAATGCTTAATTTCATAATTGGTGCGAAGAACGGGAGTTGAACCCGTACGGTCTCCCACACGCCCCTCAAACGTGCGCGTCTGCCTATTCCGCCACCCTCGCATTACAATAAGTATTATAATCATTTTTTATCAATCTGTCAACTAAAATTTAAAATTACAAAAAATTTACATAAATTATAGAAGTGTTTATCTTCAAATTTTTATATAAGTACTTATATACCCTGTAGTTTACTTTCACACGTTTAATATATTTATCTGTTTCTTTAAAAGGGATATATTGAATATTCTTTCCATCTTTAGAGTGATCGGAATCTTTCAACCACTTTTGTACATTGCCCCTACCTCCATTATAAGCTGCTAAAATTAAATCCATATTGTTATTAAACTCTGATTTTAAATTATTCAAATACCAACATCCCATTCTTACATTAAACTCGGGATCATTTAGCATGTTATCTTGGAAATTTGATACTCCCATCTTACCTGCCGCCCATTCTGCAGTATCCGGAGTTATCTGCATAAGCCCTATAGCATTTTTGTTAGATCTTACATCTTCTTTAAAATTACTTTCTGCTTTAATTACAGCCATTACAAAGTAAGGATCTAAGTCATATTGTTTTGAATATTTTGCTACATAATTTGAATACTTTAATGGATAACAATATCTTGCAATACTTTTTGCACATAATACAGCTGCCATTATCAGTAGTATAACTATTGCTACTTTTTTTAGAAACTTCAATTTTTTTGTGTCTTAAAAATCATATTTTAGGACACTTCACCCCCCCATATTTTCTGTTTATCTTGATGAATATATCCTTCAATCGTGTTTTAGTTTCTTTTAAAGTATTAGAATTATCTAATACAAAGTTAGCATACCTTTTCTTTTCTTCCAAAGGCATCTGGGAACTTATTCTGTCAAGTACTTGACTTTCCGTTAATTCATCTCTCTTTTTTACTCTGCTTATCTGCACTTCTTGGTTCACCCAAACTAATAATATTTCATCCAAATAACTACAAAATCCGTTTTCTATGAGGGTAGCTCCGTCTACAACGCAAATTTTTTCATGTTTTTGTTCTAACTTATATAATTTTTTTAATATATCCCCTTTAATGAAAGGCATTATGATAACTTCATACTTACTTTTTTCACCTTCATTAGAAAATATATAATTTCCAAATTCTCTTCTTTTAAGTTTACCTGATAGATCGATAAATTTTTCTCCAAAAACATATTTAATTTTTTCAATTATTACAGGGTAATTTTCAATTACCTCTCTAGCTATAACATCTGCATCTACTATGCTTATACCGCCCTCTCTCAGTATGTTAGAAACAGTACTTTTACCGCTTCCAATACCTCCGGTAAGCCCTATTTTAATCACAATTTTCTTCCCCTTTTATACCTAATTTACTTAACTTCGTACCAATTACTTCCTACACTTATATCCACTTCAAGAGGAACCTTCAGTTGTAGAACCTTTTCCATTTCTTCTTTTACCACAGATTTTACTTTATCAATTTCATCTTTATATACATTTAAAATCAATTCATCATGTACCTGAAGTATTAGCTTGCTCTTTAACTTATTCTCCTCTAATCTTCTATACACATTTACCATAGCTATTTTTATTATGTCAGCTGCACTTCCTTGGATAGGTGTGTTCATTGCAAGTCTTTCTCCAAGTGACCTCACTATTTTATTTGAAGATTTTATCTCAGGTATAAACCTCCTTCTATTCATAAGTGTGGTAACATAAGAATTTGCTTTAGCCTCTTTTATTATCTCGTCCATATATAACTTTACTTTGGGATATCTTTCAAAATAAGTATCTATATAACGCTTTGCTTCTTTTCTAGATATATTTAAATTTTTAGCCAAACTAAAGTCGCCTATGCCATATACTATACCAAAGTTTACAGCCTTTGCATTACTTCTCTGGACAGGTGTAACTTCTTCTATAGGAACCTTAAACACTTCTGAAGCAGTCTTGGTGTGAATATCGCTGTGATTTATAAATGCACTTATCAAATTTTCATCATCGGCAATATGAGCAAGTACTCTCAATTCTATTTGTGAATAGTCTGCTGAAAGTATAACACAATCTTCATTTTCTGGAACAAATATTTTTCTTATCTCTTTACCCATTTCATATTTTATAGGTATATTTTGAAGATTAGGCTCTGTGCTTGAAAGTCTTCCCGTAGTTGTTACCGTTTGATTAAAACTGGAATGAATTTTATTATCTTCCTGTATTACTGCCTTAAGTCCTTCAATATATGTTGAATACAATTTAGTAAGCTGCCTATAGTAAATTATTTTTTCAATTATAGGATGTTTATCTTTTAATTTTTCAAGTACTTCTGCATTAGTGGAATATCCTGTTTTAGTCTTTTTTATTACAGGTAAATCCAGCTTTTCAAACAATATTTTTCCCATCTGCTTTGGTGAATTTATATTAAATTCTTCTTCGGAAAGAGAATATATTTCTCCTTGTACCCTATCTATTTCAACTTTAAATCTATCTTCCTGCTCCACAAGCTTATTTTTATCAACTTTAAAACCTTCACATTCCATAGATGCAAGCACATATATAAGTGGCTGTTCCACTTTATACAAAAGATCTTCCATATGAGCTTCTTCTATTTTTTTTGCTAGCTCGGGGTAAACTTTACTGAAAAGTACAGTCTCTTTAGCAAAAAGTTTTTCATCTTCTTTTGAAATTTCAATTCCCGTATATCGTTTAATAATATCTGAAAGTTCATAATTAGATCTAGATGAATCTATAAGATACGCCGCTACCTTTATATCAAACTTTACTTTCAAAAATTTTATTCCCATTTTATATAACATGCTGCAGGGAACTTTTACATCATAACCTACCTTGGATATATTCTCATTCTCAAATAAGACCTTAAAAAGTTCCACTGCTTTAATCTTGTCTTCATTATATATTTTATTTATATGTATCTGAAAATTTTTTTCATCTAAACTTATAAATATTTTATCTATATAGCTTTTAGAATAGCTGTCCTCATTTTCTATTTTAAAGTTTATATACAATAACTCATTATTTTTTAAAGAGCTCACAAAATCACTGAACTTATTTAAAGTATCTATTTCCGTAAATTCAACTTTGAATTCCTGTATTTTATCATCATCATTTTCATGGAGTCCAGGAATTTTTCTTATTAAAGACTTAAATTCAAGTTTTTCAAACATCTGTTTTAATCCCTGTGAGTCATATTCTTCCTTAGATTCAATATCCTGTAAGTCCATTTCCACAGGCACATCCGTCATAATAGTAGCAAGCTTTTTACTAAAAATAGCCTGCTCCATATTATTTTTTAAGTTTTCCTTTAATTTTTTTCCATTTATATCATCTATATTTTTAAATACATTTTCTATACTTTTATATTGTTTTATTAATTTAAAGGCAGTTTTCTCACCTACACCAGGAACTCCTGGTATATTATCTGAAGTATCCCCCATAAGACCTTTAACATCTATAAACTGTGTTGGAGTTACCCCATACTCTTCTATCATTCTATTTCTATCATATATCTCTTTTTTGGTGATACCTTTTTTAGTTATAACCACCTTTACTTTATCTGTGGCAAGCTGAAGGGCATCCCTGTCACCCGTAATTATATAAACCTGTATACCGCTTTTTTCAGCAAAGACAGATAATGTTCCCATAAGGTCATCGGCCTCAAACCCATCTATTTCAAAAATACTTATGGACATCATTTTCAGTATTTCCTTGATTACTGGAAACTGCTCTGACAATTCAGGAGGCATCTTTTTTCTTCCGGCTTTATATTCACTGTACTTATTGTGTCTAAAAGTAGGTGCACTTCTATCAAAAGTACATACTACATAATCTGGATTGATTTCCTCTTTCATCTTAAGCAGCATATTTAAAAAACCGTAAACTGCATTTGTATGGGTTCCTTCCAAATTGGTTAAATCTGGAATTGCATAAAACGCCCTATGCATCAAACTATGTCCATCTAATATCAGTAACTTTTCATCATTCATTGAATTACCTCCAAAGTTTCATTTACGAAGAAACTATACACTCTATATATAGTATCATTTTTATTGTAAATTAGAAATAAAGTATTGTAAAAATTTTTATCTTATTCTAAAATTAATATAAACACATTAAACTTATGATTGTATCATGTACAAGTTAATAATTCTACAATTAATTTTATTTTCTCCAATTCGTAATATACAATTTGCCAAAAAACGAATCACAAATAACAGATAAGGAGGCTTTTATATGTTACTTAGTTATAAATTTTTTAACAATATTCCTCTGTTTAAATGTGACATTTGCGGAAACTGCAATAACTTTGTAGAATCTACATCCTACACAAATATAAAGAACAGAGGTTGTTGCTGGTACTTTCCAAAATATACTCTAGTAGATATTAAAAATATAATAGATAATGGAAAGATAAATTTCATATACTATTTATCTTCTATTCCAAATTGTGTAGAAAGTTATGATATCAGAATAAAAGGAACTTTTTTCAAAAAAAGTTATGACAATTACATTGAAAACAATATAAAATACAGTGATTTTGACAGTAGTCTCTTTTTTAAATTATGTCCTTTTTTAAAAAAAGATGGATGCAAATTAAATTTTTCTTTGCGACCACATCCCTGTAATTTATATTTATGTAGAGAAGTAATTCAATTAGCAGGTGAAGAATATGCCCAGTATTCTCGAGAAAGAAAGGACTATTATGCCTATTGCAATTATTTTAACGAATGCTTAAAAGAAGACTTAAAATCCAATGATGTAAACTTATTAGATAACTTAGAAGAATCCTTGGATATATTAAATTCTTCCACTTTATCTCCTTTTCAGCCTAGAAAATTACATAACATTTATATAGATTATTCTACATACAACTATGGTGCTTAAACTTTAAATTCTTATGAATGCTTTTTATTAATTTGGGTTAAACTTATAATGCCTTGATGATATTATAACTCCCTTAATCCTAGTTTAAAATAATCCTAGTTTTAAACTAGGATTATTTTAAACTCATTAATTTTCTATTATACAATCTATAATTATGAATCTTATAGGATTCTTTGATAACCTTTTCATTTATAAGCTTTTTATCCTTTAAATAATCTTCAAAATCATAAATGCACATGCAAGAAACATTCGTTCCTGAAATTATATTTAATATATTTTTATTGAAAATTAAAAACATATCCTGAGAGGTATTGTAAATAGCATAATCAACTTGTATGATACATCTTAAACCTATATATTCTTGTTTATTAATTTGATCTATATAATTTAGAACTTCTTTTCTTATGTTGTTTACTCCTAATTTTGGATATTCATTAATTACTTGTGCCATATCAACGTATTCCACATAATTATTCTTTATGTCAACATACTTTAATAATTTTTTATACAATTTTAAATCCATGTATACACAGATTTTCTCTTTTTTTTCAATACCCTCTTTTATATATTGATACATATTTATAATTAAATGTTCTAGCCCAAAATAATAAAATGAAGAATTAAGTCCAAAAATATTCCAATTAATCATACTCTTTTATCCTTTACAAAATAAGTTTACTAGTTATGTATTCTACATAATATGTATATACTCCTCTTAATATTCATAGATATATTAAAAAAATATTTTGTCATCTACTTGCATTTTTATACTTTATTTTTTACATTGCTCCATCCTATTCTAGTTTTTGATATTTATAGATATAAAAGCACACAGAAGAAGTGACACGCACTTCCTCCTATAACAAAAAGGTGCCATATAGCATGATTATAAGGTATTTTATCCAACATGTATAAAAAAGCTCCCACCGTATATATGATTCCACCTGCCACCAAAAGAGCTATTCCACCTGGAGAAAGGAGTACCAAAAGCCACTTCATTGCAAAGATTATTATCCATCCCATAGCAATATATATTAACGTAGATATAACTTCATGTTTGCCTATCCAAAATATCTTCATTATTATTCCACAAATAGCCATAATCCATACTATGGCAAATATGACCCAGCCTACAGAATTTCTTAAAATAGTAAGTGTAAAAGGAGTATAGGTTCCAGCTATTAGTAGATAAATAGATGCATGGTCAAATATTCTAAAAACTTTTTTTGCCTTTACATTAGTAATACTGTGGTATAAAGTGGATTCCAAATATAAGATGAGCATAGAAATTCCATATATAGTATAGCTAACTATATACCACTTATCTCCCATTCTAGCAGAAAACACAATCAATAATACAAGGGCTGCAATTGCCAAAAGTGTACCTATTCCATGAGTTATCGCATTAGCTATTTCTTCTCCCTTTGTATAAAATTTAAGTTGATTATCCATATTAAACCTCTCCTTCAATAAAATATATATGTATGTGCCTTAACGTAGTTATTAAAACTATATGATATTATATCAATATGATAACATATAGGATATATATGTTCAATATCTATTTCTATTTTTATAGTAAATAATTTAATTTTTTAGTATAATAGATATTATTATATTATTATTTGCAAAATTTATGGAGGCATGCAAAATGTTAAAAAGAACTATTACTGCTGAATTAATCAAAAAATTTAATGAAATGCTGCATAAAATACTAGATGATATAGACAATAAAGATTATGAAGGGGCCTTAAATTTAATAGATGCCGCTTTTAAAGATATTTTTAGATTGAGTATAAAATTTTTTAATTCACTATCTCTAGAAAATATAATGGAAATGGTAAAAATTAATGGGAGCATAGTTACAGATAAATGTATAATGATGGCCAAATTATTAGAGGAGGAAGGAAATATACTAGAAAATCAGAATAAATTGGATGATGCTTTTTACATACATCAAAAATCATTAAATTTATTTTTAGAAGCTTATTTAAATGGTGATAGCACCAACTGTGGTTTAAAAAATTATTTTTCAGATATAGATCCTTTAATAAATAAAGTTTGTGAATATAAGCTTTATTTTACCCTTTTAAGTAAAATAGCAGATTACTACGCAGAGACTAAAAGATATGATAAAGCAGATAATGTAATCTATGAAATACTTGGAGAAAATGACTACGATGAAAAACATATAAAATTCTCAATAGAATTTTATGAAAATTTACTTTTAAAAAGTGATAATGATCTAAACTCTGGAAACCTACCAAGAGAAGAAATAGAACAATCTTTGTCTTCTTTAAGAAACATGTTACAAAACAAATAAAATCCCACCATGCCGTATTATGAGTTATTTTGAACCCGCCCTAAAGCAGATTGGGAATCTCCTTCTTGCTTCCTGTCTCCATCACAAATGGATATCATTCCACAAGAAGAGTTCGATTCCCTTTTATAAAATGTTCGGTCAAGACTAACTCATTCCTCGCACACAGTAGGAACATTTCTAACTTTATTATACTGCATTTTTTAATATTTATGTTTAATCTTTGGTAAATTTAATTACATTATTTTAAAAAAATTATATTATTTTATATATATTCCTAATTCCTTTAACTGAGATTCATCTACTACATTAGGAGCTTCTGTAAGTGGACAAAATGCATTTTGATTTTTAGGAAATGCTATTACATCTTTTATATTGTCCGTTTTTGCTAAAAACATTACCATTCTGTCAAACCCATAAGCAAGTCCGCCATGTGGTGGTGGCCCAAATTTAAATGCCTCAAGTAAATACCCAAACTTTTCCCAAGCATTCTCCTGTGAAATACCAATTACTTTAAACATTCTTTCTTGAAGTTTAGTATTGTGTATTCTTATACTTCCTCCACCTAATTCTTCTCCATTTAGCACTATATCATAAGCTTTTGCTCTTACTCTTCCAGGGTCACTCTCTAAATACTGTATATCTTCATCCATAGGCGCCGTAAACGGATGATGCTCTGCCTGATATCTCTTTTCATCTTCGTTATAGGATAGAAGAGGGAACTCAGTTACCCATACAAATCTAAATTCATCATTTCCATCTAGTATACCTGTTTCTTTTGCCATGTGAACTCTGAGTGCACCAAGGCTTTCAAATACCACTTTGTTTCTATCTGCAACTACAAGAATAAGATCTCCTGGTACTGCTTCCATTTTATCTAATATGTTTTTAGTATCTTCCTCAGTTAAGAATTTTGATATAGAGGATTTAATTCCATCTTCTTTATATGCTATCCATACAAGTCCTTTAGCACCATAATCTTTTACAAATTCAACTAGCTTATCGATCTGTTTTCTTCCCATTTTAGCTGAATTTGATACCTTTATGGCTCTTACAGAACCTCCGGCTTCAATGGCACTTTGGAACACCTTAAAATCTATATTCTTTACAACTTCAGTTATATCATTTATTTCCATACCAAATCTTAAATCAGGTTTATCTGATCCATATTTCTCCATGGCAACTTTATAAGGCATTCTCTCTATAGGTAGTTTTACATTTACATTTAAAATTTTCTTAAATACCCTTTGAATAAGTTTTTCATTCAAATTCATTACGTCGTCTTGTTCTACAAAAGAAAGCTCCATATCTACCTGGGTAAATTCAGGCTGTCTATTTGCCCTCAAATCCTCATCTCTAAAACATTTTACTATCTGAAAATACCTATCATATCCTGAAACCATCAAAAGCTGTTTAAATAGCTGTGGCGATTGAGGAAGGGCATAAAACTTTCCATTATAGTTTCTGCTTGGTACAAGGTAATCTCTAGCACCTTCAGGTGTACTTTTTCCAAGCATTGGAGTTTCTATTTCTAAAAATCCTTCTTCATCTAAAAAATCTCTTACTACCTTTGCAGTTTTATGTCTTGTCATAAGTATTTTCTGCATATCTGGTCTTCTTAAATCCAGGTATCTATATTTGAGCCTTATATTTTCAGCTGCATCTAAATTTTCCTTTATGTATATAGGAGGTGTTTCAGACTCTGAAAATATCCTTATATACTCTCCCTTTAATTCTACCATACCTGTTGGAATTTCCGTATTTGGAGATTCTCTTTTTACAATAGTTCCTGTAGCTGCTATGCAGTATTCAGATTTTACATTATCTGATTTTTCAAAGGCTTCTTTATTTATCTTCTCTCCAAATACAATTTGAAGTATTCCTGTTCTATCTCTTAAGTCTACAAATATGAGTCCCCCTAAATTTCTTTTTCTCTGAACCCATCCCATTACTGTAATTTTTTCGCCTATGTTGCTTTCTCTCAGTTCACCGCACATGTTGGTTCTCTTTAGTCCATTTAATGATTCTCCCATGTTAACACACTCCGTTTATAATCTAATTAACTCTGAAATTTTGTCTAGTTCTTCTAATTTAATTTCAAATTGATCGCCATCTTCCATTCTCTTAAATTTAGCAATTCCGCATTCCAGTTCGTTGTCTCCAAGTATAACCGTGAACCTAGCTCCTATTTTATTTGCATACTTCATTTCAGCTTTTACACTTCTATTTGTATGGTCACATTCACATCTTACATTTTTTTCTCTCAATTGATTTACTAAATTCAGTGCCTTTAACTTAGCGTTGTCTCCCATAGCTCCTACATATAAGTCTATATATGGTCTATTTGGTATTTCTATTCCATTCTCCTCCAGGGTGAGAAGGGTCCTCTCTATTCCCATTCCAAAACCCACAGCAGGCATTTTAGGACCTCCAACTTCCTCTATTAGATAATCATACCTTCCACCACCGCATATTGTTATATCGTTATTTATTATTTCAAATACGGTTTTAGTATAATAATCAAGTCCCCTTACTATTAAAGGATTTATCTTAAATTCTATACCTACAGCAGTCAAATACTTTTGTAGATTTTCAAAGTGCTCCTTACAATCATCACATAAGTAATCAATCATTAAAGGTGCATCTTTTACTATTTCCTTACAGCTTTTCACTTTACAATCCAGTATTCTCATAGGATTTTTATTAAATCTGTTTTTGCAGGTATCACATAATACATCATAATTTTCCTGCAAGAATTTTTTTAATGCATCGTTGTACTTTTTCCTGCAAGTAGCACATCCTATGCTGTTTATATTTAGTTGAATTCCCTTTACTCCCAGTTCCTTATATACTCTCATAGCTAAACTTATAACTTCAGCATCCAGTGAAGCATTTTCCGCACCAAATGCCTCTATACCAAATTGGTGGTGTTCTCTAAGTCTTCCCTTTTGAACATTTTCATATCTTAAAACCGGGGTAAAATAAAATAACTTAGTTGGCTGAGCTTCATTATATAAACTGCTCTCTACAAAAGCCCTTACTGCAGGAGATGTACCTTCTGCCTTAAGGGTTAGACTTCTGCCAGCTTTATCTTGAAAGGTATACATTTCCTTTTGTACTACATCTGTAGTTTCACCTACTCCCCTTTCAAAAAGTTCCGTATATTCAAATACTGGTGTCCTAATTTCTCTATATCCATAAGAGGCTGCTATATTTTTGAACTTATCTTCTAAATAATGCCACTTATAAGATTCCGTAGGTAATATATCTTTAGTACCTTTAGGTGCTTGTATAGCCATTGTAATTTACTCCTTTTTCGTTTTATATTTTCTTAAACTATAGATTTTAAGTGAACTTTAAAAGTACATTTAAAAATTTTAATACAAAGTATTTAAAAGATCTATCTTTTTTTTCACCATTTCATCTATTCTTCTCACATATTCTCCCACATCTTTTATGTTTGCCTGTCTTTCAAATCTATCCTCATCTAAAAACATAACTTTTGTAACGGCATCTGCCCCACAAGCTATTATAGTCTGCCTTTCTTCAATCATTTCCACATTATAAAGTCCTCTATGTTTCCCTGATGTATACCCTATATTTTCCATATTACCTACCATATTTTTTTGTCTATACATATAATAAGGTTTCATGTTCATCGATTTAGCCAAAAGTTCAGTTCTTTCATACATGAGATTTAATTCTTCATTACCTGCAATTGAATAACTTATATTATTCACTATGTTTTCATATAGTCTAGATGCCCTTTTTACAGACATACCATGTACAGTTAAGTTATCTGGCTTAAGTTTTTCAATTTCCTCGCAGGTTTTATTTACTTCTTCTATTCCTTCTCCAGGTAAACCTACAATTAAATCCATGTTTATATTGTCAAACCCATATTGCCTTGCCATATTAAATTTTTCTATTATATCATTTACTGAATGATTTCTTCCTATAAATTTTAATGTGCTGTCATTCATAGTCTGTGGATTTATGCTTATCCTGCTTACCCCATATCTTTTCATGGTTTCAAGTTTACTTGAAGTAATGCTGTCAGGCCTGCCACATTCTACATCAAATTCTTTTATTTTATAGTCCTGTACAAAACTATTATATATTTCATGCATTAATTTTTCAAATTTTTCATTATCTATAGAAGTTGGAGTCCCTCCTCCAAAATATATACATTCTATATTTAATTCATGGTTTTTTATGTATTCGGACATTTTTCTTATCTCATAAGTCAAACTTTTAAGATAGGGTTCTACTAAATATTTACAGCCTTCTATGGGATTTGAAGTAAAAGAACAATAAAGGCACTTAGTTGGGCAGAAAGGCATTCCTACGTATACACTTATATTTTTGCTATTTGAATTGACTAGATTTTTTTCCGAACTTGCCACATCTATACAAAGTTGTGCCTTACTTTTATTGCAGCAAAAGTGTTTGTGAAAATATCTTATTATTTCATCCTCGCTTTTACCGTCATTTATGAATTTTAAAGCCATCTTGCTAGGTCTTATTCCAACCAAAGTCCCCCATGGTAGAGTTTTCCCTGTTTTACGGCTAAAATATAAAAATACTGCTTTTTTTATATTTTCCCTTTCATTCAAATCATTTTCAAATTTCATTTTGCATATGTCATTTTTATCATCTATAATAACTTCATTTTGTACTAACTGTATATTAAAATTCCAACTTTCATCTTCTACAAAATTTATATCTGCAAAGTCATAAAACAAATTAATCATTTGAAATATGTGATATCTATATTCCATACTATTTAGCTTAACTCTTATTTCCATATCAGTTAAAACCATCATCTCTTTCTTTATATAAATCCTAAGTAAGAAATTAAATTATACCGGGTCATATACTGACAAATCTCAACACCATAAAAACTTTTGACAAGTCTAAAGTTTTTATGGTGTTTTCTATTTTGTCAGCATATTTCTCTAGTATAAATTTAAATTTCACTTGAATTTTTATAAATTAATTTTTCACTACAATGTTTAAATTTATAAAAATGGATTTTCCATTTTTTCCTGTCCAATAGAAGTTTGAGGACCATGACCTGGAAGTACAACTGTCTCATCTGGTAAAACTATAAGCTTACTTTTTATACTGTTTATGAGTGTATTGTGATTTCCTCCTTTAAAATCAGTTCTTCCTACAGAATATAGAAAAAGTGTATCTCCTGTAAACACAGTATCACCAGTGAAAAAGCTTACTCCTCCTGGTGTATGTCCAGGTGTATAAAGTGTCTTTAACTTTATGTTTCCAACTTCAAATACATCGTTATCTTCAATGTATATATCAACTTCATCTATAAGATTTCCGTACATAAATTCTCCTGATTTCATCATATTATAATCTTCCCTGTTTACTGCTATAGGTGCATTGTATTTACTCTTTATTTCTTTTGCTGCACCTGTATGATCTGCATGGCCGTGAGTCAGCAATATATACTCTACCTTTGCTTTTGAATCATCTATGGCACGAATTATATCTTCCACATTATCACCAGGGTCAATTACTGCACATTTACTCTCTTCTTCGTCTATTACTATATAACAATTAGTCCAATATGCTCCTACTATAAGTTTTTTCAATTTCATAAAAATGCCTCCTTACCTTTTCTTTTATTTTGATAATTAACTCAATTTACACAGTTTAAAAAAATTACGACACAACTTTTTCAAGAGGACAATTGACAGAGGACAGATGACAATGAAGGTGAGTTTTCCTCCTTACGTCAGAAAACTAATTTATTTTTAAGCTTGTTTTGCTAATGCAAAACATCTCTTAAGCAGGCTCTAAAATCTGTGATTTTCAGATAATTGCTTGCTCAGAAAGTACT
>DAISLB010000046.1:0-18603 GCA_036820645.1 Clostridium sp. | reverse complement strand
TCAGTCGAATGAGTAAGTGATTCACACCAAATCAAAGATTTGGGTTCTCTACTTAAATTAAGGGAAGAGTATAAAAACTCATCCCTTAACTATTAACATTATACACACTTATCATATAATCGTGAAGAGGAAATATTATTTATCATCATCTACTTTGTAATCTGCATCAACTACATTGTCATCTTTTTTTCCTGACGTACCTTGTGACCCTGGATTCTGTCCTGCTCCCATATTTGGATCTGCTCCTGGATTTTGACCAGCTTGAGCATTCTGACTATATATTTTAGATGTAATTCCATAGAAAGTTTGAGTTAAGTCTTCAGTAGCTTTCTTTATTGCCTCTAAATCTTCTCCATCCTTTACCTTCTTTACAGCCTCAATTTTTTCCTCTACAGTTTTCTTATCTTCAGCTGATACCTTATCTCCTAAGTCCTTTAATGTCTTTTCTGTCTGATACACAGATTGATCGGCATTATTTTTTATGTCTATGGATTCTTTTCTCTTTTTATCCTGTTCTTCAAACTTTTTAGCTTCATCTACTGCCTTATTTATTTCATCATCACTTAAATTAGTTGAAGCTGTAATTGTTATATTAGCTTCTTTTCCTGTTCCTTTATCTTTAGCAGATACATTTACTATACCGTTGGCATCTATGTCAAATGTAACTTCAATTTGAGGAATTCCTCTTGGAGCTGGAGCTATTCCTGAAAGTGTAAATCTTCCAAGAGTTTTATCGTCAGCAGCCATCTTTCTTTCACCTTGAACTACATGAATTTCAACTGAAGTCTGGCCATCTGCTGCAGTTGAAAATACCTGGCTCTTCTTAGTTGGTACTGTAGTATTTCTATCAATAAGTGGAGTAGCGACTCCCCCCAAAGTTTCAATTCCAAGGGTAAGTGGTGTAACATCAAGGAGTAATACATCTTTTACATCTCCTGTTAAAACTCCAGCCTGAATTGCAGCACCTACAGCTACGCATTCATCAGGGTTAACTCCCTTTGATGGGTCTTTACCTGTGAATTTCTTAACTGCTTCCTGAACAGCTGGTATTCTTGTAGAACCACCAACTAATATAATTTTATTTATATCATTTATTGTAAGTCCTGAATCATTTAATGCTTTTTTCATAGGTTCTATTGTTCTTTCAACTAGATCTTGAGTCAACTCATTAAATTTTGCTCTTGTCAAGTTCATATCTATATGTTTTGGACCAGTTGCATCTGCTGTAATAAATGGTAAATTTATATTTGTTTGAGTAGATGATGAAAGTTCAATTTTTGCTTTTTCAGCTGCTTCCTTTAATCTTTGAAGTGCCATTTTATCATTTCTTAAATCTATACCATTCTTAGCTTTGAAATCTTCTGCTATATAGTCCATAATTTTCTCGTCAAAATCATCTCCCCCTAGATGAGTATCACCATTTGTGGCTTTAACTTCAAATACTCCATCTCCAAGTTCTAGTATAGATACATCAAAAGTACCACCACCTAAGTCATATACAAATATCTTTTGATTTGTATCAGTTTTATCCATTCCATAGGCAAGTGATGCAGCTGTTGGTTCATTTATTATTCTACGTACATTTAGTCCTGCAATTTTACCTGCGTCTTTAGTTGCCTGTCTCTGGCTATCGTTAAAATATGCTGGTACTGTTATAACTGCTTCAGTTACAGTTTCTCCTAAATAAGCTTCAGCATCTGCCTTTATTTTTTGGAGTATCATTGCAGATATCTCCTGTGGTGTATAATCCTTTCCATCTATATTTACTTTATGGTCTGTTCCCATTTGTCTTTTTATTGACATTATTGTCTTATCAGGATTTGTTATTGCCTGTCTTTTGGCAACTTGACCTACCAATCTTTCCCCATTTGCCTGGAATGATACTACTGATGGAGTTGTTCTTGCTCCTTCTGAATTTGCTATAACTGCAGGATCTCCACCTTCCATAACTGCAACACATGAATTAGTTGTTCCTAAATCAATACCTATTATTTTTGACATATTAACTTACCTCCTAAATTTAACTGCGTTAAAATTATCTTGCATATATTTGATTCAAACAAATTTAATTTTTATCCTATGGCTGCCTACTGTAACACTCTCACTTTTATCAAAGTTGGAGCTAACAGCAGCTACTCCCCTGGATAATTCATCTAAACTTAGTGGGAGAAACAAAATCCCACTAAGTAAGATTTATTGATGTTTAAACTTAATTTGCCACCTTAACCATACTGTATCTAATTATTTTGTCTTCTTTTTTGTATCCTTTTTGCAATACCTCTACTATAGAATTTTTATCATATTTTTCATCTTCTATATGCATAACTGCATTATGTAGATTTGGATCAAATTCTCCTTCACAAGGAATTTCCTCTACATTTAATTTTGAAAGGGCATTATTAAATTGTTTCATTGTCATCTCTACTCCTTTTTTCAAATCTTCTGCATTTCCTTCTATCTTTACTGCCCTTTCCAAGTTATCTAATACTGGTAAAACTTCTTTTAATATATCTTTACAAGCATCAAAATAAATATTATCCTTTTCTTTAGCAGTTCTTTTCCTAAAGTTGTCATACTCAGCCATAATCCCCACAAGCTTATCCTTAATAGCATTCACTTCATTTATAGACTTTTCATTTTCACTTTTTAGCTTTGAATTTTCTTTTTTTAATTCTTCTACTAAACTTATCTCCTTGTCTTCTTCCTCTTCTTTTTCTTCTTCTACTACTTCTTCTGTATTTTCCTCTACATTCCCATTACCTTTTTCATTATCTTTTTTTTCACTTTCTGAATCATTTTCACATTCTTCATTAAGATTTTTTATGTTATCACCTTTATCCTTTAACATTTAGATATTTCCTCCAATCTAACATTTATATCTATTTACAAAATTTATTTTTATTTTTCATTAGAATAAGCATGGCTTAAAATATAATTCATTTCCTTTACTATATTTGCAAGTATTGATATAACTTTAGAATAAGGTATCCTTGTAGGTCCTATGACCCCAATTTCACCTATAGGTCTTTCATTTAAACTATACACAGCACATACAACACTACAATCTTCTGCACCTTCTGTATAATTTTCTTTACCTATTTTTACCGAAATATTTGAATTACTATTCAGTAAGCTGCTAACTTTATCTTTATTATCCATCATAGATAAAAATTCTCTTGCCTTTTCTACATTCTTATATTCTGGATAATTAAAAATATTTGTAGCCCCCTGGGTGTATATATCTGAATTATCTACACTATTTAAGCTATCATACAATGCAGAAATTACATGATCGAATATATCTTCATATCCTTTAAAATCATTTCTTAAATTATTTATAACTTCTAAGTTTATCTGTTCAGCACTTAAATTCTTTAATCTAGCGTTTAGTATATTACTTAATTTAACAAGAGTATCATCTGAAAGAGTTCTTCCTACCTTTATTAGATTGTTTTTTATAATACCGCTATCAATTATAATTAGCAATAATATATTGATGTTTGATTCAATGTTTATTAACTGCACATGCTTTATATATCCTTTTTTAACTGAGGGTGTCCTAACTATAGAAGTAAGTTTGGTGAGCTCCGATAAAAGACAAACAGACTGCTTTATTATTTTATCGACCTCAAATAAAGCTGCATCTATAATATGGGATTTTATCATATACATTTCTTCTGGACTCAAATTTGGTATCTGCATCAATTTGTCAACATACAATCTATATCCATCATTAGAAGGTATCCTTCCTGAAGAACTGTGAAGTTGTTCTAAATAACCCATTTCCTCCAGATCTGCCATTTCATTTCTTATAGTAGCTGAACTTACACCTAAATTGTATTTTTTAGCTATGGTTCTGGATCCAACAGGCTCGGCAGTGTTTATATAATCATTTACTATTGCCTGAAGTATTTTTATTTTTCTTTCATCCATTTCCATAATATCACCTCTTTATTAGCACTCATTGTTGTTGAGTGCTAACTGCTATGATTAAAAAATATCACTCATAATTTTTTTTGTCAATACTATATAACTATATTATAAAGGTAAATAGTATGTTTTTTATAATTTAAAATGGAATTCATTGATGTTTCTCACATTTACTTAAAATATCTAATTCACTCAATATTATGTCAATATAAAATCACACATTACACTGTTAGATACTTCTATTCCTCTTTTACTTAAGTACAACATATGCCCTTCTTTTATCAAAATACCCATGTTTATGTATTTTTCAATTACATTACCATATATAGAATAAATATCCCTGTTAAATCTCCTGTAGAAATCTTCTGTAGAAATTCCATCTATTTTTCTGAGACCCATAAATACAAATTCCTCCATATTATCACAGAGAGAATTTTCATGTTTATCTAATTTTAAAAACTGGTTTAAATTTTCCTGTAAAATATATTCTTCTATATTTTTAGTATTTCTATACCTATACCCATCTACATAGGAATGGGCACCTGCCCCACACCCTATATATTCCTCCAAGTTCCAGTAAATTAAATTATGCTCGCATCTTCTATTTTTTTTTGAAAAATTGGATATTTCATATTGTTCATATCCCATTTTAGGTAAAAAATCCAGTGCAAAATAATACATCTGTCTTTCTTCTTCTTCCCCAGGCAAATTTAAGCTTCCAGATACATGTGCGTCATAAAAAGGAGTACCTTTTTCAACTATAAGGCTATAACAAGATATATGTTCGGGATTCAATTCAACTACATTTTGTAATGATTCTTTCCAATTTTTTATTGTCTGATCTGGAAGTCCAAACATAAGATCTATGTTTATATTTGAAAATCCAAATTCTCTTGCCATTTCATATGTCTTTAAAAAATCTTCTAAAGTATGAATTCTACCTATACATTTAAGTATAGAATCCTGCCAGGCTTGAAGGCCTATGCTGAGCCTATTTACTCCCATTTTCCTTAAAACTTTGAATTTCTCTTCTGTAAATGTACCTGGATTACCTTCTACCGTAAATTCTAAATTATCTTCTACATTTATTTTCTTTAATGCTTCATATATGTTATTCCAGGATTGTAATGATAAATAGGTGGGAGTTCCCCCACCTATAAATATAGTTTTTATTTTTCTATCTCCTATAGATTCTATATCTTTAGCCAGTGCTTTTGTATAATTTATCATAAGTTTTTCTTTTCCACTATAAGATAGAAAATCACAATAGAAACACTTTTTTTTACAGAAGGGTATGTGTATATATAGAGCCACAGCCTCTCTACTATCTATATTTTTACCTTGCATAAAACCACTTCCAAACTCCTAGTTACTTTCCTAACAAATTTCCTATAACTATTAATCTTCAGTTTTAAGTATGGCCATGAACGCTTCCTGAGGGATTTCTACAGAGCCAACCTGCCTCATTCTCTTCTTTCCTTCTTTTTGTTTTTCAAGGAGTTTTTTCTTTCTCGATATATCTCCTCCATAACATTTTGCAAGCACATCTTTTCTCATAGCTTTAACTGTTTCCCTTGCTATAATCTTACCACCTACAGCTGCCTGTATTGGTATTTCAAAAAGCTGTCTTGGAATTATTCCCTTTAATCTTTCTGCTATACCTCTTCCTCTTTCATAAGCCCTTTCTTTTGGAACTATCATAGACAATGCATCTACTACTTCTCCATTTAAAAGTATGTCAAGCTTTACTAATTCAGCAACTCTATATCCTTTTAGTTCATAGTCAAGTGAAGCATAACCTCTTGTTCTAGATTTTAATACATCAAAAAAATCATATATTATTTCATTTAGTGGAATTTCATAATTTAAAGAAACTCTAGTAGTTTCTATATACTGCATATCTTTAAAAGTTCCCCTTCGGTTTTGGGAAAGTTCCATAACTGCTCCCACATATTCAGAAGGCGTTATTATTGATGCCTTTACTATAGGTTCCTCCATGTACTTTATCTCTGAAACCTCGGGCATATTTGTTGGATTTGTAAGTTCTATTACAGTACCATCTGTTTTTCCAATCTTATATATAACAGAAGGAGCTGTAGTTATTATGTCAAGGTTAAACTCTCTTTCTACCCTCTCCTGTATAACGTCCATATGCAAAAGTCCTAAAAATCCACATCTAAATCCAAATCCCAATGCTATAGAGGTTTCTGGTTCAAAGCACAAAGCTGCATCATTTACCTGAAGCTTTTCCAGTGCATCTTTAAGTTCACCATACTTTGCTCCATCTACGGGGTATATACCACTATATACCATTGAAACAACAGGTCTGTATCCCTTCAAGGGTTCTTTGGCTTCTCTAGAAGCTTCAGTTACGGTATCTCCTACACGCGCGTCTCTTACATTCTTAATGGATGCAGTAAAGTACCCTACGTCCCCTGCTTTAAGTTCGTCTCTTGGCATAAAACTAGGGACAAAAATTCCTGTTTCCATAACCTCATATACTTTTCCTGTAACCATGAGTTTTATCTTCATTCCAGGTTTTATCAAACCTTCCATCACTCTTATATGACAAACTACTCCTCTATAGCTATCATAATTTGAATCAAATATAAGAGCTTTTAAAGGTGCATTTTCATCTCCCTCAGGAGCTGGCACTTTGCTTACTATTGCTTCTAAAACCTGTTCTATATTTAGTCCAGTTTTTGCAGAAACTGTCGGTGCATCAGATGCTTCTATTCCTATAACATCTTCTATCTCTTTTTTTACCTCTTCAGGCCTTGCACTTGGCAAATCTATTTTATTTATTACAGGGACAATCTCTAAATCATGATCCAGTGCTAAATAACAATTTGCCAGAGTCTGTGCCTGTATACCCTGGGTGGCGTCCACAACTAAAATAGCACCTTCACAAGCTGCCAGACTTCTTGAAACCTCATAATTAAAATCTACATGTCCCGGTGTATCTATAAGATTTAGTATATACTCTTCTCCTGAAGGCTTTTTATATATAAGTCTAACAGCCTGAGACTTTATAGTTATTCCTCTTTCTTTTTCCAACTCCATATTATCAAGTACCTGAGAGTCCATCTCCCTCTCAGTAAGAGTTCCTGTCTTTTCAATTAATCTATCTGCAAGTGTAGATTTACCATGGTCTATATGAGCAACTATAGAAAAATTTCTTATATGTCTTTGTCTTTCGCTCTGCATACTATTTTCCTCCAATACCTATGAAAAGTTAAAAGATTTTCACTACCTGATAAATCTTTAGCCTTTCTGTACGAATAACTACAGTAAATTATATCATAACAAATATGCAGTGAAAAGTACATTATTTAGAAAGCTTACCTTTTAAATTTTTAAATTCCTCTGAAGTTTTATTTATAATATATGAAGTACCTGAATGTATTTTTTCTCCCGCTATATTTACAACTTCTTTAGATCCATTTTTAAAATTATAGAATATTTTATTATTTAGGCATAATGAATACTCCCCTACATCAACTGTAAAATCAAAGGGAGAAGCAGTATAATTTATTTTAAACTCAGATTTATCTTTTATATATTTAGGCAAACCCGCTGTTATAACCACAAATCCAAAAAGAACTATTATAATAGAAAATATTATTACAACCCTAATACCTTTTTTGCCCAAAAAAATCACCCCCACATAGGAACTAGATTTAAAACAATAAAGTTTCTATTATAAGGATGGACATTTTTATTTATTTTATACAAAATTTTTGAAATTTATCACAACTTTCGCAGTTTAAGTATATTGCGAAACATTTTTTAGAGGACAATTGACAGAGGACAGAGGACAGTGAAGGTAAGTTTTCTTCCTTATGTCAGAAAACTAATTTATTTTTTTAGGCTTGTTTTGCTAATGCAAAAAAGCTTCAAATTTATATAAGTCAGCAATATTTCGCTTTAGCGAAATGAGTCATTAAAAATTTAATTAAAGATTTTTCGTAGTGCAGCGGAGAAAAATCCTCCTTCACTGTCCTATGTCAATTGTCCTCTGTCCTCTCGAAAATATTGTTTCGCAATTTTTTTATATTAAGTCAAGATTCCATATGTGTAAAAGTTGCATTACTATCTATTATTAAGTACCTCTGCTATTATTCTAGCAACATATTTACCTGTGGCTTTGGATTCATCTGAAGTATTTATATCTGCTCCAACTTCCATTAGTATTGCATTGTTACTCTTATCCTGATTAAAGTACCTCGTTCCATAATTATAGTAACAAACTCCTTTACAAAGTCCTGGAAATAACTTATTTGAAGTATCTATTACAGAATTTGCCATAGCCATGTTTTTATCAAAGTGAGGATTTTTTCTGGCCATAACCAACATAAATTTAGATATATTTTCTCCATTCATCCTGGTTGTAACTGATTTTTTGTCATCTACAGAATCTCTGTGTAAATCTATTATGAGTTTAAAGTCACCATACTTTTTTAAATATTTATCAAGTGTTACAGCAGATCTAGAATAACTTTGAGTATACGCTTCTGCATCATGTACTGTTTTATCATTTATTGCAGATATGCCATAGTTATTTTGAAGCTCGCTCACTATTGCATCTCCAACTGCACATACATTTTGGGTATTATCAAAACTATTAGCATCACCTGGCTTATAGCTTTCTGTAGTATGGGTATGATATATTAGTACTTCAGGTTTACTTGTATTTAAAGTTTTTTTAAGCTTTGGGTTATATACAGTTAAGTCTTTATTTTCCAGGTTCATATCATTTTGGGTGTTTGATTTAGATGTACTTCCATCTTTTTTAATTTGTTTGTCATCTAGCTTAAATTCATTAAAACTTACATCTTCATTTTTTGAATAACTTAGTCCTAAAAAAGCTACTTCTCTACCTAAAAGAGATTTTGGATTATTTATATCTAATCCTACAGTTTTCAAAATAGTATTTCCTATAGAAAAACAATTTTCTGCCATATCATCTTCAGAAAAAGAAGTAGTCTTTACTGTTGGCATGGCATAGTTTAAAACTTCAACATAGAACATATTTCTCTTTACATTACTGCTGTACGAATTGGCCTTTGCTATACAGGGCAAAATAATAACTAGTATTACTGTTAACATTAAAATACACATTTCTAATTTAGAATCGTTTTTAAAATTAAATCTTCTGTAATTCAATATTTGACTGCTTTAAAGTTTCTTAAAGCAATTCCCCCCCCTCTCATGTAAATTTAATACTGTTAATTTATATGAGAAGGAAATTAAAATTATCACTATTGTGAACTAATTTAAATAAGTATTTATGTCCTCCAAATCAAGAGCAGGTTGAAGTGCTATATTTATACCGCCAGCAATTATTTTTGAAATTGAATCCATTACTAAATCAACATCTTTAGGAGTCACTATAATATTTTCCCCATAAGGTTCCATTATTTCTTGTATAACTCTTTGTTTTTCATCTTTATCTACAGATTTCAGCATTTTATAAAATTCACTTCCACCTTTGCTTTTATTTATAAGATCGTCTAAAAGTAAGTCAATGGTATCATTCGCCATAGTAGCCGCATCTACTACCGTAGGGACTCCTATGGCTATTACAGGTATTCCTAAAGTCTTCTCACTCAATTCCATTCTCCTGTTTCCTACCCCCGAACCTGGAGATATTCCTGTGTTACCTACTTGTATTGTCGAATTTACTCTATCCATCTTTCTGGATGCCAGTGCATCTATACATACTATTAGATCTGGCTTTACCTTTTCACAAATTCCCCTTATAATTTCTCCTGTTTCAATTCCCGTAATTCCTAGTACACCAGGAGATATGACACATACTGGCCTTATACCTTCATCTATTTTATCAGGCACAAGCTGCTTTAAATGTCTTGTTACCATTAATTTAGAAACAACTTTAGGTCCCAGTGAATCCGGAGTTATATTCCAATTTCCCAATCCTACAACTAATACCGTGGCACTATCTTCTATTTTTATTACCCCTGATAATACTTTTCCAACTACTTTACTAACCTTATCTCTGATTTCACCATCATAGTGAGTAAACTTAGGCATATCTATAGTTATATAAGATCCCTTTGGCTTTCCCATAATCTTTTCTCCTATGTCATCTACTATGTTTACATATGTTATTTTTATATCATCTTCAACTTTTTCATCTGTCTCTACCCCTGGAACATCTTCTCCTCTTTCTTTTCTACATGCTTCTCTTGCTTCTACTGCTAGGTCCGTTCTCACACTAAACATATATTATCCACTCCTAATTTAACTTTTATTTTTTATCCGATGGCTACTATCCGTAACACTCCATCCACTTTAGGTGGGAGATATTAGAACTCTTGAGCTTCAGCGATTTAGAGTTCTTATGCTGTGCATAACGGCTAGTACGCCCCTGGATAAGTTCTTCTAAGACTCAGATGGAGAGAGGTATTCCTCTTAAGCAAACTCCACCTAAGTCTAAGAATCAATTGATAGGGTTTCAAAATAATTGATAGATTTATTATTAGCTGTTTTCATACTCAATATACCAACACATAATCCAATTCACAATGCACAATTCACAATGCACAGTTAATTCACAGTTAATGAAGATTTTCTACTTGAAGTGGTTGAAATTTAATGCTATAATAGCATTTGTTAAATATAATGACTCATTAGCAATTTTCCCCAAAGCTGTTGATGTCTATAAAATTAATAAGGGGGTGAATGCATGGCAAATATAAAATCAGCAAAAAAAAGAATAAAAGTTATTCAAACTAAAACACTTAGAAATAAAATTATAAAATCTTCATTAAAAACTACTATAAAAAAATTCTTAGCTTCTGTTAAAAACAAAAACTTAGAAGAAGCTAAAGTTAATTTCAAAGCAGCTATAAAAGCTTTAGATATGGCTGAATCAAAAGGTATAATCCACAAAAATAAAGCATCAAGAAATAAATCTAAATTAGCTTTTAAGTTAAATAAATTAACTGCATAATAAATAAACCGGTTTTAACCGGTTATTTATTATGCAGTTGTATTTATTATCAAAAGTTCCATTTCAGTTTTCTCATCTATAGATGAACTCTTTATTCTCTTTTCTGTATTCAAACACAACTCCACTGCTTTTTTTAATTGGTTTATTGTGAACTTTTTACTCTGTTTTACCATAATGCTGTAGCCATACTCTGATTTTATGTTCAATTCCTTCTTAATTTCTTCTTTCGGCATTCTCTCTTCCAAGCACATTTTTATTTTAAAAAGGAGGCTGAACTGTCTCTCTACCATAGATAAAACATAACTTATTTTATACCCTTTATACATAAGTTCATTTAACATGTGAAGTGCATCTTTTATCTTTTTATCAGATATAGCATTTACCAAATCAAATATGTCCTCATCACTGCCTCTTAAAAACATCTTTTTCATGTCTTCTCTCTCTATATTTCTGCCATAAGTGTAACAGCACAATTTTTCTACTTCATTTTCTATTATACTCAAATTGTTTTCATTCATAAGGCTGCAGAATATTCTTAAATCTAATTTCTTTATATCTTTTCCACGTTCATAAAAAAATTCTTGAACTTTATTTTCCAGCTGCTTTCCCTTTATCTTATCAGCTTTTACAACACAAATATCCTTATCAATGCTATATATTTTTCTTCCTGGTTTATCCCTTTTACTTTTAAATACATAGTAAAATATTAAAATACAGTGTTTAGGTAAGTTTTTCAAGTAACTGTGTATAGTCTTAAATTCAGTCGACAATTTATTTTTATAATTTTGCTCTTCACCAAAAAAAGAAGCTCTATATACAAGTACAACTTTTTTTTCACTCATAAAGGGCAGTGTCTCACAAGCATTTATTACAGGATCAAAACTTTCAAGGGAACTTCCGTCAAATTTCATATAATTTAAATCCATAAAATTAGGATTTATAACTTTTTTAATTAAAGCATTTATATTTTTCTTTATAAGTAGCTCATCTATACCACAAAACAAGTAACAATTTCGCAAATCTCCCTTTTTTAAATCTCTTTCAAAGGTAAATATATCTATCAATTTCACTCACTTCCATTTTAATCGCATATTGTAGGTATTCTAAAAAGCATATTAAATATTATAACATAAGAAGTGCTGCCTTCTAGTGGATTCTCATACTTTTTAGTTGAACTTTTATTTTTAGATTTAATTCTAGGGATAAATATACAATTGGTTCTTTCAAAAACCTGGATATCATTTTTATCTCCATTGTCAAATAGAATTTGAAACTCCTTATTTCTAACATGAAGTTTAGAATTCATATCATTATTTATCTTTAAATAGGAATTATTATTTATTATGTAGGTAAAATTTTTCATAGGATTGGTTATTACTTTTCCTATGTATTGATCATCTTTTATATTTGTTATCCAACTAGAATGAAAGTCATCATAATTGCATATCATAATTTTATCTGTTCCCTGCTTTATAATTGTAGCGTTCCCACTGTCATTATTTATAAAAGTTATGTTCACAAAAGGTGAATAAGTTCCTAACAATGCTAAAATCAAGCACATAATTGGAATATATTTCAATCTTTTATATCCCTTTTTATACATTAGAAAACTTACAAATACTGCAATAAAGGCAAGTCCATCTATATACTTTAAATATATAATTTCAGGACATAATTTTAAAACAATAAGGTTTGCACCGTCTATTACAGTAAAAATAATTCCCATAGCTTTACATAACAATTTAAATAAAGGTTCTACAAAGCATATACAAAGTGCAGCATTCCCCAAAATAACTATAATTGAGAAAAGAGGAAGTAAAAAAAAATTCCCAAGCATAAATCCCCAACTGAAATTTTGAATTGTAAAAGCAATATAAGGTAGGGTAAATATTTGAGAACTAAAAGTTAAACTCATACTGGAGGCCACTTTTTGTGGAAGCATAAAAAACTTTCTATAAATTTTCCCATTGTACAGAAGTATTCCAAGAGTTGCTAAAAAAGAAAGGCCAAACCCCAAATCAACTACATAGTATGGTTTCATAGCTATCAAAATGAGAGCTGATAAACTAAGAGATGATATGCTGTCGTATTCTTTAAAAAACACTTTTGACAACTTAAATAAAAGTATCATTATAAATGATCTCATAGTTGCGGCTGCCATACCTGTAAAGAACACATAAAGTGCTGATACAATCACAGCTACTTTAAGTCCTGCTATACTCTCCAGTACTTGATATATTATAGCCATATGAAAGCCTGATACACTCACAGCGTGAATCACTCCAAGTTTTTGAAACTTCTGCATTTCGTCTTGACTAATATATGAAGTTTCACCATAGCATAATGCCATAACAAGAGCTGATCTTTCTTCACCTATAACTTCTTTAAACTTTTCGTATATATTCTTTCTAAATCCATATATACGGTATATAAAATCCTTTTTCCCAGTTTCATATCCTTTTATATAGTAAGTACCTATTATACCTTTTTGTGCATTTAATTCCCTTTTAAAATTGCCATATACCTTTATATTTTCTCCTTCTTGTAACTTATCTAATTTATTGTTTAATATTATTTTTCTTCCTTTATAATTTCCTATAAAATAGTATTTTTTCTTTTCTAATACCCTAATCTGAGAAGGATCTTTTAATTGTATATTAAAATACATATTTAAATTTACTACTCCAAAAATAAAAAAAAGAATGTTTAAAATACAAAATTTAATTTTTAGGGTATAAAACATTATTATAAAAAAAGAAGCTACTATTATTGCAGCTATAAAAATATTGTCTAAACACACTAAAGCAGACAAAGACCCTAACGCCAAGGAGATAGAATAAAATACCAATGGCCTTTTCATATCTTCCCTAACCCGTTGTAGTAATAATCATAATATAACAAAGTCAAAAAATCCACCTCCTGTTACTTTATGTTATCCAAAAAACAACAGGCTAAACATACTCATTTGTATGAAATTTATAAACCATACAAAATATGAACCAAATAACAGTGCCAATTAAAAAACTCTTCCAGTAATTTATGTCAAATAAAATTTGAAAATTTCCTAAAACTAATATACCAATCAACTGGGCAATAACATTTATAATTACAATTCCATTTGAATACCTGTTATTAAAAAATTTTTTATCTGAAAAGCTATATATAAACAACACAGCACAAGTATTTAGTAAAGAAACAGAAGTAAGTAATGGAAATTTATTTTTTTGTATACTAGCAAAGTAAAAAACTGCAAATGCCAAAATTCCCATTAAAAATCCTCCAAAAACAATAAAACCCATGTTTTCCTTAATTATATCTTTATCAATAGTATAAGTATCATAGTCTCCTTCTTCTTCTTTGTACTGACACATAAGAGCTAGGGATGATAAAAACACAAGTTCACTGTTGAACCAGAGAGACTCCGCAATTATACTATTTGAAATATCAAGGTCGAATAGCAAACTTATCATCAAAAACACAAAAAAACCCGTACTACAACTTACAATATACACAATAATTTTTTTTATCATATGCATAATTTTTCTTGAATCTTCTATGGTATTTATAATACCCATGAAATCTATATTTTCTGCAAATATATCACACAACTTTTTTACTAATTTGCTTTTAGTATTAGTTATTCCAACATTAGACATTTTAAGTGCAGGCAAATCTGTTAGCTTCCACCCAGTTATGGCAGTTATATATCCATAACTTTTTAAAGTCTTAATTATCTTTACCTTATGCTTAGAATTTATCATAGAAAAAATACTAACTTTTGCTCCAACACGTTCAAATTCTTCATCTGTCATATTATCTATTTCTACACCAGAAATTATTTGTGAAAGTCTGGATACAACATTCAGCTTTTTTCCTACAGATAAAGCAGTAAGTTTATTATCTTCTGTAATTATAATAGGTTTAATGGAAAGTGAAAGAGCCTTCTTTATAGAATTTACTGCGTTTTCCTTCAATATGTTATCAAAACCTATTAAGCCTACAAACACTAAATTGCTCTCAATATTTTCTTTAAGACTTGGCTCATAGTTGAAATTTCTATAAGCAAATCCTACCACATAAAGACAATCATTGGCCATACTAATGTCTGCATCTTTTATAGCCTTTATATCTTCTTCCGTTATCTCAACTTCTACCCCATTTTTCATTATATGAGTGCATCTACTTATAATAGAATCTGCTGCTCCCTTTACATTAGCTCTATATTTGTCGTCCATTTTGTTTACAGTAGTCATTATACGTCTTTCACTATCAAATAAAATTTGAAATATTCTCCTATATCTTTTGTCCAAATCTTTTTTATACATTCCATTTTGCTGACAAAATTTTATAAGCGCCTGTTCTACTAAATTTTCTCTAGAATTTTCTGTATTACCATTTATAGATTTAACATCATTACATAAAAGGCCTATATGCATCATCCTATATAAGCTTTCATGTAATCCATCCTCTAAACCTTCCTCACTAATATCAATAAATCCCGTACTTCCATAAGCTTTTACAATATCCATTTTATTTTTAGAAAAAGCTCCAACTTTATCAGTACAGACAGTGGATATCTCTGAAAGCTTTTCCACACTAGATAAATCTTTAAAATTTATATTCTTTTTCCCCAGCTTTTTAAATAAAATGATCCCCATAAGCAAAATTATTACTGACAATGTCTGAGGCAAGGAGAGCAAATATACATTTGTCACTCTGTTTAAACTATAATATATTTCGTGGTGAAATATATTATTAGATATTGCCCCAACAATTAAAAGACAACAAATTAAAGCCAAACTAAATATATTAAAAATCTTATTGAGCCTGAATCCAAAAGATTTTCTACCCGTTTCTTCTTTTAGTAAAAGTTTTACCATGTTAGCTACTTGAGTATCCATTCCTACTGCTACAACTATTCCTGTACCATCCCCTGAAATCACAGAGGATGATTTAAACAATATATTTTTCATATCTGAAAGCGTAAGTTCATTATCGTCTATTTTGGATTCATACTTTTCCGATATAAAACTTTCTCCTGTAACCGAACATTCATCTATTTTTAAATCATTGGTTTCTATAATTCTCATATCAGCTGGTACTAATTCCCCCTGGCCTACTATAACTATATCTCCTACTACCAATTCTTCAGAAAATATTCTCATAGTTCTTCCTTCTCTTATTACTCTAGCGGTTCCAAAATTTAATTTTCTAAGTTCTTTGATATTTCTCTCTTCCTTATATTGTTCAAGTGCTACAGCAAAAACATTTAAAAATATTACAATCAAAGATAAAAATGCCTGCACAAACATACCAAGATATGAAAATATACCGGTACATAAAATTAAAGATATAACCCATATTTCCTTAAATTGTACAATAATTAGATAAAATAAACTCTTACTCTCCGGCATAACAATTTGATTTTTTCCATACTTTTCTCTAAGAGGATTAATTTGCTCTTCATCAAGTCCATAGTACGTATTACTATTTAATTCTTTTACTATTTCACTCCAGGAACGTTTGTACCATTCAATCATATATTAACACCTTCCATTTTCAGGTTTAAATTTATTACCAAATTTATACTTAATAATTATCACCTTTTTAATAATCGTTTGGTTCTATTACATACTTTAATATTACGGCTAAAATATGGCATAATGCAAACATTATGTTAATTTTTTTTTTACATATTTACTTAGAAAAATGGTATAATGTAAACATTACGTTAAAAATTTTACATACTTTTTACATACTTACTTAGAAGGAAGGATTGATATTGGCAGTGCAAATAATACTTGTAATGTTCATAGCTGGAATTGCACTTGGATTTGTAGGATCAGGTGGTTCTGGATTTATAATATCCATTTTGACTGTAATTTTTGGAGTTACCATTCATGTATCACTTGGAACTGCTTTAACTGCAATGATTTTTTCATCCATATCTGGAGCTTTTAGCCACTATAGAGAAGGCGACACTGTATTAAAAGTAGGACTTGCCGTAGGTATTTTCGGAGCTGTTGGTTCTTGGACTAGCTCTAATTTCTCTGCAATTATACCTGCCAGTAAATTAAAGTGGATGACTTCAGGGATGTTATATTTATCAGCTTTAATTTTATGGATTCGTATGTTCATTATAGAAAAAAGATGTTCTTCCCACGCTAAAAATTATTTACTCAATGGAGCAAGTTTCTGGATACGTGCCTGTGGAATAGGACTTGTTACAGGATCTATTTCAGGTTTATTTGGCATAGGATCTTCTTGCTTTATTCAAATTGGATTGATGTTTATTCTAGGTATGTCAGTACGTCAATCTGTAGGAACTACTATGATGGTAATTATACCAATTGCTTTAGCCGGTGGAGCAGGATATTATCACTTAGGATATTTAGACATAAATCTGCTTATTGAAGTCGTAGTAGGTACACTAACTGGTTCCTATATAGGTGCTAAATTTACAAAAAGAGTACCTATACCAATACTAAAATCTGCAATGGTTTTAGTTCCTATTACAGCCGCCACTTTACTTATAATTTAAATTTTTTTGTTTAAATACTTAGACAAGTTATTAAAATAGAGCCAAGGGATATAGCCTATCCATTGGCTCTGTTTATTTTTACTTGAAATGCTCCAAGCTCTCTACTATTTTCTTACCCTGCTCTATATTCATAGAAGGATCTTGTATGAGCATACTATAGTTAAATCCATCTTCACTCCAGGATATATTCTTTATAGTGTCCTCCATAGAAGTTCCTTTTTTACCTCTTATAGTAATATCCTTCTCTCCGTCAAGTTTTAAGTCACCTTTATTAGAAGGTATTTTGTTATCATCAAAAACTATAGTTGTAAGGATTAAAGCTTCTGCTCCATTTTTTTCATAGGTCTGCTCTATTTCCTTATGCTTAGCTGCCTTTACATCCAAATAAGTTACACTCTTTAACTTATATCCAGATTTCTCATTTAAGGTTAGTATAGGTTTTCCTGCTATCTTTTCTGCTTGTTTCATATCAATTTTATTTTCATTGAGTTTTTCATCAATTTGTTCAGCCTTAACATCAGAAGGCAACTTTTGAGTAAATAAGCTATCATCAAGCTTAGGTGAAAAATCAAGTTTTGTATACTCAACACTTGATTTGCTATTAGCATTTTCCGACGTATTTTTTACAACAAACCAGCTGTCTTTATCTATCCAGTAATTTACTTCTCCTATTAAACTCTTCTCTTGTTTTGGTTTAGCAAATATGTGGTAGGTTTTAAATCCATTTACAGTTTCCTCACCTTTATAAATCAAAGTATGAGTTTTTGATATTGCGTTAAGTCCCTTCATAAGTTGAGATTTATAATCAACACTGTTTTCAGTCAAATCGCCATCTGCTTTCATAGTCATTGCCTTTTTTTCTTTTTCCATGTATATGAGCATTTTACTTCCATCATTTGTAGATACTACTTTACCTGATTGCTTGGAATCAACTTCTGTACGCCTTCTTATTTTATTGTTTGAATTATCTGCCCATTCTTTTATAGTATCATTCTCAGATGTCTTACCATTTTCAGAAATCTCCATCTTTGCCTCTCCGTAATAAGATTTAGGCTTTTCATAGGCGCTCATAGCCTTACTTATAACATCTCCGGGTATTATAGTATCTTTTTTTAGTTCATTACATCCACTAAATATACCTGCCGTTAATATTCCC
>DAISLB010000045.1:0-18873 GCA_036820645.1 Clostridium sp. | reverse complement strand
ACATATAATACTTTATCATTTTAAGTACTTTAGTTCAAGTACTGCAATTCGTAATATACAATTTGCTAAAGAACAAATAACAGATAATGATACTTTTCTTCCTAACGTCAGAAAATATTAAAATTATAGATTTCCTGAGGTATGAAGGAATCATCATTATTTAAACTTTGTTATTTAAACTTTAATCTTTTTTTAAATTTTTTAACAATGTAAATCATAAAAAAGCCTCAAAGGCTATTATTCATAGTCTTCAAGGCGTGATTCTGCTTCGTCTCTTGTATTACACTCAAAATACTTATCTCCCTTAGTTAAAAGCCTTATATCTTCTTCTTTTAATTTGCTTGTCTTTATGTCAGTTACATCTCTCTTTTCATTTTCTATAAACATATTTCCCTGATTGTCCGTCTTATATATAGCAATTAGACCATTCTTTATTCCAAGTACATATTTATTAGGTTCATACTTATCCACTTCTTTTATAAGTACTACCTCTTTTACACCGAACTTATCAACTTTATATCCAACAGTTTTGTATATATTCTCAACTTCATTTTTGCTTTTACCTGCCAATTTTCCAGCCAATTCTTCTTTTTCCGTCTTAAGTTCCCCACTTTTATTATATTTTATTTTAAATATAATTTTAGCTTTTTCAGAAACAAGTTTACTTGCATCAGAATTTGTTTTTACAGTGTCATAGGTTTTATTTTGTTCCATAACCTGTTTTATTTCCTTTTGCATATTTGCATTTTGAACTCCAACTACACATATATAGCAACTCAAACTTAAAATTAAAATAGTAAATATAACTAATACTATTGTACGAACTTTCCTATTATCCATAATATCCCTCCTTTTTTGAATATTATGGACAATTATCTCAATTATATACACTATATGAGAATTATTTTAATTTTATAGTAGTATTATTCTTATCACAAGATAAGATTTTATCTTTGATTACTATATTTCCCTGTGTATCACTTCGCCACACTATAATGCCTTTATTTATTAATCTTTTTTCCACCCGTTTATCCGGTGTATTTATTCCATCGCTAGTTACAATTGCTGCTTTAGGTTCTACCTTATTTAAAAATTGTACTGTTGTGCTAGTATTAAGACCATGGTGGGACACTTTTAACACATCACATTTTTTAAGCTGTTTCATATTTATCATATCTTCCTCTTCTTTTTTCTGACAATCTCCTGCAAATAAATAATTCAAACTTCCTATTTTCCCTTGAAGTACAATTGAATTATTATTCTCTATACTTTCATCTTTAAACAAAGGTCCAACAGCTTTAAGATTTATACCATAATATTTTATGTCCCAATTTTTTTCTATATATTCCACAGGAACTCCTATTTTAAGTAATTTATCTGCTAGAGAATATTTTTCACTATTTTCATGACTAGGCAAATAAACTTTACAAACTTTTCTGGACTTGGCTATATTATATATGCCCTCATAATGATCATCATGATAATGAGTTAATATTATGCCTTCTATTTTATTTACACTATTTGAATCCAAATATTTTATAACTCGGTTAGTATAATATGCAGCTCCTGAATCTATTAAATAATTTTTACTGCCTACCTTTATTAAAGTACAATCACCTTGACCTACATCTATAAAATGGACTTCACAAATACCATATTTAGCAAAAGTACTACTTCCTATAAACATTATAATAATAAATACAATAATAATTGATGTTTTTTTCAAATTAGTCCACACCTCCATTTATTAGTTACTGTATTTATTTTTTGTATAAAAATCATTTATATTCTAAAATTTCACAAAAAATAATATGAGTAAAATATGGTATACTAAAAATAAAAATATTTAAACAATAAAAAGGAGTTGAAGTTGTTCTTATTAACCTAATAATTTATCCGATGGCTACCATCCGTAACACTCCCATCACACTCTGTGAAAGCGATTCACACAAAATCATAGATTTTGGTTCTCTGCTTGCACTCTGTGAAAGCGATTCACACAAAATCATAGATTTTGGTTCTCTGCTTTTCTTCAAGGTGGGAGATAACGGCTGCTACGCCCCTGGATAAGTTCTTCTAAGACTCAGATGGAGAGAGGTATTCCTCTTAAGCAAACTCCACCTGAGTCTAAGAATCACTTGATGGTTAATATAGGCATTATAATTATGAAACTAAAAAAATTCATATCTATAATCATTATTTTTGTTTTAGCATTATGCGGTCTATTTTATATAAGAAATAAGTTAATCAATAGACATGATAGAGTTAATAGAGCTACAGTAAAAGTTATTATACCTGAAGGATATACAAATGAACAAATAGGAAAGGCATTAGAAAAATCAGGATTAGTTACAGAAAAAGATTTTATAAATCAAGTAGAAAACTGGTCAGATAACAGTTACTGGTTTTTAAAGGGTATTCCTAAGGACAAGCATAAATTAGACGGTTTTTTATACCCTGCTACATATACTTTTGCAAAAAATACATCAAGTAAAGAAATCATAAATGAAATGCTTAAAACTTTTGAAATAAATATACAACAAAGTAAAAGTTATATAAATAAAAACAATTTAAATATAAGAAATATTGTAATAACAGCCTCTCTAATAGAAAAAGAGGCACGAAAAGATGTGGACAGGCCAAAGATAGCCAGTGTTATCTACAATAGATTAAATAAAAATATGCCCTTACAAATAGATGCAACTATTCTCTACGTAATAGGCCATAAGGATAAAGTGTACAATAAGGATTTAACTGTAAAATCTCCTTACAATACCTATTTAAATAAAGGTTTGCCACCATCTCCAATATGTAATCCAGGAATAAAGTCCATAAATGCTGCAATTCACCCTGAAAACACTAATTACCTGTATTATGTATTAGACACTAAGACAGATACGCATGTATTTGCAGAAACCTATGCCCAGCACATTAAAAATGTATCTTTATACGGAAAATAAAGAAATATTTCTTGGTAACTCAACTTTCACACATACGAAATTTTAACTTAATAAAAATAAAGGGCGTATTTCAACGCCCTTTATTCCATAAGAATTAAAATTTTAATGGCATTATAATCAGTTTTATATAGAAGACTTTACTAAATTAGATGGAATAGTAAAATAGAGGAATAGAGTAAAACTACCCATTTAGTTCTGCTGTATTTTTTTGGCAAACAAAAGAAGTCAATATTGGGGGAACACTGACTTCAAATGATTAAATGGGTTTATTACCGTTGAAAGTAATATGCTTTAATGTATATTTCTATGTAATAGAGTATAATATTTAAATCATTTTGTCTAGTATTTATTGTTGGTTATATGTAAAATTTATGGTAATTATTCCATAAAAAGTTAAAAAGTCTGCCCTCAATTCATTAAATATTATATGTAATAGTTGGCCTTATTAAGTCCCTGTCTAACCTTTATAAAAGGTCATATAGGGCTTTCTACCATATACGGATTAATACATATTTCTTCAGTGAACCCTAAAGTGTCTCCTATTTCCTTCTGAGAGGCATATACAATTATATAGTTACTGTTATTGTAATCTGTATTAACACAAATTACATAAAGTCCAATATTACATGCTGCAAATACCTTGTATCCCTTTTGGTAATGATTTTAAGAAATTACTCTACACTATTATTTCTATAGGTTTTTATTGTTCTGCTGCTTATTTTAATATTTAGCATTACTGTGAATCTTTAACGTTTTAATGGGCATAAATTCATCCCTAAGTTGCTTTTTTAATTTTTCACTTAATAACATGATATTACTACTAGGTTTGATAACATTGATTTAAACATGTCTTCCTCTATAGTAAATAATTTTTCTTATTTCACAATCAAAAATAAATTCTTTTAAAACATTTCTAAATACATAGAACACCCTCCTATTTTGGTTATATACCAGCATAGAGGGTGTTCTATACGCACATCCATCATGCAATATGTAAACTTTAAACATATACCTTAAATAATCAAAAATTGACATATGTATATCATAATCCATCATATTTTTGCCACATCTAAATACCCGTCAGCCCTTTATCCTTCAAATTCCTCTGGGAATTCCGCATTGTGATAAACGTCTTGAACGTCATCATCGTCTTCAAGTTTATCTATAAGTCTTTGAACCTTTCCTGCAGTTTCCATGTCAACGGATACAGTATTATCTGGTATCATTGTAATATCTGCAGACAAAAATTCAAAACCCTGTTCCTCTAATTTTTCCCTTACTGTACCAAAATCCTCTACAGCAGTAATTACTTCAAAGACTTCTTCTTCAGCATTAAAATCTTCAGCACCTGCATCTAAAGCCTGCATCATAACTTCATCTTCATCCATATCTTCTTTCTTCTCTATTACTATCTGGCCTTTAGCCTGGAACATCCATCCTACACAGCCGTTAGCTCCTAAATTACCACCACTTCTTGTAAATGCTGACCTTACACTGCTGGCACTTCTATTTTTATTATCAGTTAAAGCTTTTACTATCATAGCAACTCCGCTTGGTCCATAGCCTTCATAATTTATTTCTTCGTAGTTTACTCCTTCCATTTCTCCTGCACCTTTTTTAATTGCTCTTTGTACTGTATCCTGCGGCATATTATTTGCTTTAGCTTTTGCTATAACGTCTCTTAATTTTGAATTGGCATCCGGATTTGATCCGCCTTCTTTAGCAGCAATCGCCAGTTCCTTACCTATTTTAGTAAATATCTTACCTTTTTTGGCATCTGCCTTACCTTTTTTAGCTTGTATATTATGCCATTTTGAATGTCCTGACATACAAATTTCCCCCTAACTTACGGTTATACTTATTTATATTAATTATGCAAATTGTATTATATCATATAAAAGCCGTTAAACACAAATTTGCTCTATCTAAAATTAGTAATTTAAGAATTCAATATCGTAAAGTTTTTAAAAGTTTAAAGTCCAAATGTCAAAGTTCAGACAATGATGTCTTTCTTCGTACCTCAGGAAATCCATAATTTTAATATTTTCTGACATTAGGAGGAAAATTATCATTATCTGTTATTTATTCTTTGCTATTTGTTCTTTAATAAGCCTTGAATCCATTTTAAAATAAAATTCCTCATCTCCAACTATTACTTCACATTTTCCATTTGTTAGTTCTATAATCTCATTTATTAATTTATCTACATCTTCCGAAATGCAGTTTATCGACACACAAATCTTCTCCGTATATTTTATATTTTCTATATGAATCGATTTTTGTTCAAACATATATTGTAATTTTCCCAAAGTATCATACTGTATAAATATATCTAACTGACATCCTTTTACTTTCTCCACTATTCCAGATGCATCAATTGAGAGAGCAGCAGACTTTGTATAAGCCTTTACTAATCCCCCTTTACCTAGAAGCGTTCCTCCAAAATATCTGGTAACTACTATTACCACATCTGCTATTCCCTTTTTCTTTATCACATCTAGTACTGGTATTCCCGCAGTTCCCTGAGGTTCTCCATCATCACTGTATTTTTGTATATTCATTTTTTCTCCAATTACATAGGCATATACGTTATGTGTTGCTTTAATATTTTTTTGTTTTACTTTACTTATAAAATTTTTAGCCTCGTTTTCAGTATAAACTCTTTTTATATTTCCTGTAAATATAGACTTTTTTTCCTCAAATTGACAACTAGCTTCATCCTTTACTGTAAAGTAACTCACAGATAACCCACCTTTCAAAATATCCCTCTAAAGAATTTTAATTTATCTGATGGCTATCTACTGTAACACTCCCACTTCTATCAAAGTGGGAGATAACAGTAGCTACGCCCCTAGATAATTCATCTAAACTTAGTGGGAGAAACAAAACTCTAAAGAGAAAGCGATTCACTTTAAATCAAAGATTTAAGTTCTCTGCTTTTCCCACTAAGTAAGATTCATTGATACTATAAACAGAATTCTTGGTATCAGATGGAGTTTTTTACTCCACCTGATGCTTATTAACAGGCTTCTTAGTGCTTCAGCACTTAGAAGGCGTTATCCTTTAGGAAAAATCGTTATCCAGGGACATAGCCGCTTTTTACTCCCACTTAAAGAAAAGTAGATATCCCAAATCTTTGATTTGGTGATAGTCACTTTCACCGAGTGCGTGGGGAGTATTAGAGCGGGTAGTCATCGGACAAATTATATAACCATAAGTTCATTTAATATTTGAATTCCACTTTCTATATTCTTTTCATTCACATGTGAAAAACCTATTTTAAAGTACTTTTTACCTTCTGAAGGTACTTTATAAAACAACGTACCTGGTGTAATTAAGACCCTTCTATTTTTTGACTTCCTAAAAAGCTCTATAGAATCTATATCTATGTCCTGATTGATTTTTAGATAAAAATGCAGTCCTCCACCTGGTTCCACAAAATCTACTTGATTTTTTAAATACTTATCTATACATTTTTTCATATATACATATCTTTTTTTGTAAACTACATTTAAATAATTTATATAATTTCTCCACAAGCCTTTTTTTATATATAAATCCAGAGCCCTCTGCATAAGACTGGATGTAGATATATCTGTATTTATTTTTGAATTTTGAATGCTTTCTTTAAATTTTTTAGGAGGTATTAAATATCCAATTCGTATTCCTGGTAAAAATATTTTTGAAAAGCTTTTTATATAAACAACTCTATCACTATTATCTAAGCTTTTAAAACTGTTATATTTTATATTATCATCATAAATTAACTCTGAAAGATAATCATCTTCTATTATATAAAAATCATATATCTCCGCTAATCTAAGTATTTGTCTTTTCTTTTCACTACTGTAACTTATTCCCGTAGGATTTTGGAAATAACTCATTGTATAAAAACATTTCACATTGTTTTTTTTCAGTATTTTTTCAAGGTTGTCTATATTAATTCCATCTTTTTCAATAGGAGTTTCGATTATTTCAGTTCTTCTCCATTTAAATACAGATAGTGCCCCACTATATGTAGGTTTTTCGACTATTACAGTATCATTTGTATTTAAAATAGCTTTTGAAACTACATCTATACCTTGCTGTGCTCCTGAAACTATAAGTATATCATCCTTATCTATATTTCCATTCCAGAACACATCACTTATACTATTTCTGAGTCCATCATATCCAAGGGATTCTTGACAGATCAAGGCTGATGATCCATCCCTATCCAGAACCTCATTTAAAACACTTTTAAAGAAACTTATTTGAAAAAATTCACCACTTGGAGTTTCTCCTGTAAAGTCTATATAATTTTCTGCCTCATTACTGGATATCTTCTTCAGAACTTTTGAATATTCTCTGTTAAAATTTTTATTTATATCTCTCTTTTTGGCATAAGTTCCGCTGCCAATTTTTTGAACAGCATAACCTTCAGCTTGAAGTCTTTTATAAGCATTTACCACAGTGATTTTATTTACATTTAAAAATTCTGCCATTTCTCTTATAGAAGGTAATTTTTCTCCATCCTCAATTTTATTTGTATCTATCAATTTTTTTATATGTTTTTCTATTAATAGATATTTAACAGCTTCTTCCCTATTTAGATTTACAAAATATTTATTATAAATAAAATTCACTTCCTTGCTATAATTTACAATAGATAATTGACAGTTGCCACCAAACATCCTTAGTTCTAAATCCTATTTTATAACAATAACTGCATTATGTTAATACAAATTTAATTTATACAATTAAATAAAATATACATTTTCCTTAAATAACACAGTTCCATCCTTTAACTTATAGTCTCTCGTTTCTTTTTTAAGTATATCTCTTTCCCACAGCTTATTTAATATTTCTTCCATATTTATGTTATAATGATAAAATAACTCATCATTTTTTATGTCTTCTGAACTTAAAAAGCAATCTTTTTCTCTCATATAATTTAATAATAACTTTGTCATATTTCTTATGTTTTTATCTACATTTTCTCCTAAATAATCCATAGTGCTATTTATGGAATCAATTATATCTTCATTTTCAAAAAATAATTTGTCTACACATTTTTTAAAACTATCATTTAAATTCATAGAAATAATGATAGCATCTTTGCTTATCATATGTCCAGAAGAATTTACATATAACTTAGAAAATTCCTCAACGCAGCGTACTGCAGTCATATATGCGGTATATATATTATTATTTTGAAGATATTTTTTACATATCCCCATATCTTTAAATAATTCTCCAATATAATACATATTCCATCTTTCCCTATCTAAATCCGGAAAATATCTTCCTGTATCATATTTTGAAGTTATTTCCTTGTCCTTTGAAAATACCAGTCTGGATGAAGATATTATTCTAGATATAAATCCACCCTTTAAATTTCTTTCCGGCATCTGTAACAAGCTACTTTTGCTTACAAGTTTAACATGAATTTGAATTCCCTTTTCTTCAGTGTATATGTTTTTAATACTGCCCCTTTTATTATCAAACACTACAAGTAAGTCGATATCAGATTCATCCCACAAATCTCCAGTGACCATACTTCCAAAAACCATAACTGCAAGAACAAAATCATTTGCTTTAAGTCTATTAATAGTACTGTTAAAAGCCTTTTGATATTGTAATATAGTTTTTTCCAATTTAGTCTCCCCCTTTTGGATTTTATCAACTTGAATTTCTATATATTATATAATATATTTTTATAAAAATACAATGGTAAAATTATTTTTTTGATATTTTGCCAAAAAAAAGCATCTAATATTTCCATACTAGTACTCTCTTTTTAAATGCCCAATTATTTTTGGTTAATTATAAATTTCTTAAATTTATTGTATATTTTTTCATCTACAAGTGCATTTACATAGGTTCCATCTTCCCTATAATCTTCATTCTTTACTTTGCAATGTTTGTGAATAAATGACACTGCAGACTGTTCTGTATAGGGAATTAAATATTCTGCTTTTTTTATGCTGTTTGGAAGCATTCCCAACACCTTTTTCAAAAGCTCATTTAGATTTATACCATATTTAGCCGATATAAATATTGCATTTGAATTTTTATATTTATCTTTTATAATGCTCAATTTTCTATCTTCCAATTTGTCAATTTTGTTTAGTACGAGAAGTACTGGTTTGTCATTTACTCCTAGTTCACTCAGTACTTCATTTACTGCACCTATCTGTTCCTCTGCATAATCAGATGATGCATCTACTACATGTACTAATAAATCAGCATATTGTACTTCTTCCAAAGTAGATTTAAATGCCTCCACTAAATCATGAGGAAGCTTTTTTATAAAACCTACGGTGTCTGTTACTGCAATTGTCCTTCCATCCTCTAATTCCACAGCTCTAGTAGTTATATCCAAAGTAGCAAATAACATATCTGCTTCAAATACTTTTTCCTTATTGACATTTTCTCTAGTAACAGCTATTTCACATAATTTATTTCTTAAAGTAGATTTTCCCGAATTGGTATATCCTACCAGAGATACCTTGTTTATCTCATCTCTCTTTTTTCTCTGAGTTTTTCTAACCTGCTTTATTTTCTTCAGTTCTTTGCTAATTTCATATATTTTTTCTCTTATATGTCTCCTATCAGTTTCCAGCTTCTTTTCACCTGGACCCCTAGTACCTATTCCTCCTCCAGTTCTTGAAAGAACTATGCCAAGTCCTGAAAGTCTAGCTAACCTATATTTTAACTGTGCAAGTTCTACCTGAAGCTTAGATTCCTTGCTTCTTGCCCTTGAAGCAAATATATGAAGTATGAGAGTAGTTCTATCTATTACTTTTATTCCCAGATTTTCTTCTAAATTTCTAACTTGAGAACCAGATAGTTCGTCATCAAAAATTACTAGATTTGCACCAGTGAGCTGAGCAATTAATGCTATTTCATTTACTTTTCCCTTTCCTACATAAAAAGCAGTATCTATAGTGTCTCTTTTTTGAAGTATTTTTTCTAAGACATTAACATTACAGGCTTTTGCCAGTTCTTTTAATTCCTCAAGGCTATCTTCACTATCTGTACCTACAAGTACTGCCCTCTCTCCTTCTTCCTGCATCACATATTCATCATTCATCAACTTCTCTATTTCATTTACTTTTTTTACTATATTAAAGTTAATTGCCTCATCTAAAGTAAGTTTTTCTGAAATTTCACTTATAACTTCTCCATCTTTTACCTTACAAAATCCTATAGTAATGCCTGTAAGATCATCCTTGCTAACTCCTATAGCTGCTATGCAATCTAATCTTAATTTTACTAAGGCTGAAATATCAATTTGGGAAAGCCTCGAATCTCCATTAGGGTGGGTATGTACTATCCTAATACCACAAAGCTTATTTTGATTTACTTCAATTTCAGTAATATTTACAGTACTACTATCTCCAACAGATATGCTTACGATTACTCCTCTTTTATCAATTGCTAGGCTTAATTCTCTATTTAAATAAGTAGTAATTCTACAAAGCATTTCTACAATTTCCCTGCTGCATATGCTTTCTTTTGAAACTCTTATATCATAAATCTTTTCCAATTCATCTAATATCGAATTTTTTATTCCTTCTGTATTTCCATATATCAAAATATCATCTCCATATCTATAAATTCACAGTTTACAATGCACAATTTCAGTAGATTTTTAGATTTTATGTGACAACAGAAAATCGTCCTTAATTGTGAATTGTGCATTGTCAATTGATTACTTCATATTATTTTTATATTAAGTCAAAATTTCGTATGTACAAAAGTTGAGTTTATAACCTTCGTATAATTCTATACTAAATGAGAAACATTGTAAACACATTACTTTAAATCATTGAAAATTTACAAAAATCTTGTTAATATTGATAATATACTTTATATTATAGTAATCATTAATTTAATATACACCATGGAGGCTTATTATGGAGAATAAATCAAGAAATATATTAATAACCACGGAACAAATTGAAGAGAAAATAAAAGAAGTAGGTAAAATAGTAACCGCAGAATATAAAAATAAAAATTTATATGTATTATCACTTTTAAGAGGAAGTTTCATATTTACAGCAGATTTAGTAAGACAAATTAAACTTCCTGTAAAAATAGGATTTATGACAACTTCAAGTTATGGAAATTCTGAAATATCCTCTGGCAAAATAAAAATTGTAAATGATATATTAGACGACATGAAAGGGTATGATGTTTTAATTGTAGATGACATAACAGATACAGGTATTACTATGGACTTTACTATAAATCATGTAAAATCTTTAGGTGCCTCCAGTGTAAAATGCTGTGTTCTATTGGACAAACCTGACAGAAGAAAAGTTTCATTAAACCCTGATTTCTATTGTTTCCAAATTCCCGATATATTTGTTGCAGGTTATGGATTAAATTATGGAGATTATTATAGAAATGTACCTTACATATTTAACTGGGAATAATTTTATTTGTTCATAATGGCAAAGCTCTTTTTAACATTGAACTTTGCCATTTTGTTTAATTACCAGCTTTTAATTTAACTCCTGCCTTATCGAGGCCTAAATCTATGGCCGTTTCTGGTACTTTTCCCACTATAATTGTTTCTGATATAGGCACTTCATTTTTCATCTCTATATTTTCACTTCCAAAGGGAACCATCACCCTCATGTTTGTCTTTACCTGTACACTTATTTTATGTCTAGATTGATTTATACCTGCACTTTCAAAGCTTGACAAATATTTAGTCTCTATATAACCTATAGGCTGCATCCTAACTGTAATATTAGGCCCAAAAAATGCCAGTAAATTGTTTTTCATTATATATCCCATGGGAATCTTCAAGCCAATTTTTCCTACGTTTCTTAGCTTGTTTTGGGACTCCAGTGCCACATCACAAGCCATTTTATTCATCTTTAGAGTATTTGCCCTAACCATAACTATATTATCTTCCTTATCTTTTTCCACCTGTATAATGTCTTTATAACTAAATTGTTTTGAATACTCTTTCATTATTACCGAGTTTATAGTTTGTGTAACTACAGCCCTAATTTCTACATCTGAAGCTTCAACTATAGCAGGAGTTATTCTTGAATTTACAAAATAAAGGCATAATACTGCAACTAAAATTATAACAGATATCATTAATACAATTTTCACTTTCTTAATGGGGACTTGAAACCTTTTTATTTCTTCCACATCCTTATACTTTGATACATAATATATATATGACAATAACTTCGTGTATTTACCTAAAGATTTAATTTATGTTATAATGGTTTAAAAAATGTACACTTCAAAATAAGGAGGAAATTTATGGTCAAAAAGCGTAAAAAGGCTCGAAAAAAGACTTTTAAGCATGGAGCTGTAATTTTATGTGGATTATTAGCATTGGTATTTGCTGCAGTATTGGGTTTAACTACAGCTATTATAAAAAATTCTCCTCCACTAGACCTAAGCCTAATATCGAATTTAAACGAACCTTCCGTTCTATATGATGATAAAAATAATTCAATGGACGTACTAGTTACCCCACAACAAAGGACGGTAATCCCTTTTAGCAATATGCCTCAAAATTTAAAAAATGCTTTCGTAAGTATAGAAGATCAACGATTTTATAAACATAAAGGCATAGACTTAAAAAGACTTATAGGTGTAGTATTTATAGATATTAAAAGCAAAATTAGTGGAAATACTGGAATTCAAGGTGCATCTACCATAACCCAACAACTGGTAAGAAATATATATTTATCTTCCCAAATATCCTACAAAAGGAAATTACAAGAAATATATCTTTCCTTAAAGCTTGAAAAAAAATTAAATAAAAATAAAATACTTGAAGCTTACATGAACACAATCTATTTAGGAGGAAGGGCACTAGGTGTTGAAGCTGCTGCTAAACAGTACTTTGGCAAATCAGCAAAAGATTTAAACTTAATTGAATGTGCTTTTATTGCAGGTATGCCCCAGAGTCCTTCTGTATATTATCCTTATTCTCCCACAGCTAAAAAAAATCCATCTATATATTTAAACAGAACTGCTACTGTAGTGAAAAAAATGTATGAGAATGGGTATATATCCAAGGATCAGTATACAACTGCTATAAATGATATTTCAAATGGTAAATTGGATATTTTGTCTGAGCCTTCTGTAAATAATGGATATAATAACGAATGGTTCACTGTACCTGCTATAAATGCAGTAAAAAAAGATCTAAAATCCAAATATAAATATACGGATGAGCAGGTAGAAAATTTACTAACCTATGGTGGTTTAAAAATATATACTACCATGAATAAGGACTTGCAGGAAAAAACTGAAAACACTTTAAATAACGATAGTATTTTTAGTTCTTCCAATGCAGATAAAAATGGAATAATACAACCTCAAGCTTCTGCTGTAGTTATGAACTATCACACTGGAGAAGTAAAAGCTTTAGTTGGCGGTAGAGGCAACCAACCAGCTAGATCTTTCAACAGGGCTGCATCCGAAAATTATTTAAGGCCTGCCGGTTCAAGCATAAAACCACTGACTGTATACAGTCCTGCTATAGATTCAAAGCAATTTACTGCAGCTTCTACAGTAGAGGATTCTCCATTATCATCTGAACTTGCAAATAAATATGCTTCTAACGGAGAACCTTATGACCCTCAAAATGATGAAGATACCAATTTAGGAGATGTTACTTTAAGGACTGCCTTGACTAAATCCTTAAATACGGTAGCAGTCAAAGTAGAAGATAGAATGGGCATAAAAACTGGAGCTGATTATGCAGAAAAATTCGGTATAACCTTAGACGAGCATGATAGATCCAGTATAGCGGCTTTGTCCCTTGGAGAACTTCATCACGGTACAAATACACTTTTGATGTCTGCTGCTTATGGAGTTTTTGGAAATTCTGGAAAATACACTAATCCAAAACTTTACACTACAGTAGTAAATAGAAATGGTACAGTTTTACTTGATAATAAAACCCAAACTAAAAAAGCACTTTCTCCACAAAGTGCCTATGTACTATATCAGATGTTAAAAGGCCCTGTAAGTGCAGAAGGAACTGGTAGTAATGCTAACTTGGGAGACATTCCTGTAAGTGGTAAAACAGGTACTTCTGAAGATCACAAAGATCTGTGGTTTGTAGGACTAACTCCGTATTATTCTGCTGCAGTATGGATTGGAAATGACGATGATTCTGTATTAGACATCACAAACAGTAATTCTGCAGCACAGCTTTGGACTAACATAATGTCTCCTTTCCATCAAGGTTTAGAGGCAAAAGATATTGAAATGCCAGATGGAGTTGTAACTTCTTCTATATGTTCTAAGTCAGGAAAACTTCCTGTTTCAGATTGCTACAAAGATCCTACGGGCAGCAAGGTTTATACTGAATACTTTATAGATGGAACCGTTCCTTCAGATTATTGCAATGTATCTCACTCATGGAATGCACTTGACAACTTACCTGAAAATAAAAATAAAAAGAGTTCTAATAATAAGGTTTCTAATAATAAAAATTCTAATAATAATAACTTGAATTTTTACAACAATACAGATAATACTTCTAATAATACTACAGACAATAAAAAAGATACTACTACAAATAACAAGGATAAAAAAGATACTACTAATGACGAAAACTTTAAGGATGTTAACAACTCACCTTCTAAAATTCCTAGTACAGGAAATTAATGTTGTACTGATTTAATTTAAAAGGGGTGTTGCAATAGCAATTTTTTAAATTGCTTTGAACAGCCCCTTTTATAGATAAATCTGCTTAAAAGTTGAGAATTGACAATGGACAGTTGGCAGTTGAAGGCGAATTTTTCTTTGGAAAATCTTAAATATAAAATTTATTGAAGCAAGGCTTCAATGTTACTATATTTTAGATTTTCTGAAGTGTTAGCGTAAGAAAATCATCCATAACTTTCAATTTTTCACTATCAATTGTCAACTGTTTAAGAACATACTCTATCCAGTTAAAATTTCTCTCATAGTTTTTAATACTTTTTTTTCAATTCTAGAAACCTGTACTTGATTTATACCTAGCATCTTTGCTACTTGTACCTGAGTTTTATCTTTAAAATATCTTAGCATTATAATTTGCCTTGATTTCACATCTAAATTGTTCAAAGCTTCTTTAAGTGCAATTTTATCTACCATCTCCACATCTTCTTTTGGATTTTCACTTATCTTATCTATCAAAAGTACTGGTGAACCATCATCTTGATGTATAGTATCATACAGATACTGCAAACTGCTGGCAGATTCCGTGGCAAAAATCAGTTCTTCTACTTCTACTCCAGAATACTCCGATAATTCTTGTATCGTAGGCTCCCTATTCAATTTTTTAGTAAGTGCTTCTCTATCATAGTGAAGCTTTTTAGCTGTATTTTTTACACTTCGGCTTACTTTTATCATTCCGTCATCCCTTAAGAAGCGCTTTATCTCCCCTAATATCATTGGTACAGCATATGTAGAAAATTTTACATTGTATTCTTCATTGAAATTATTTACTGCTTTCATAAGTCCCATACAACCTATTTGAAATATATCTTCATACTCGTATCCCCTGTTTAGAAATTTTTTACTTATAGCCGACACCAATGGTAAATTCAGTTCTACCAATTTATTTAGGGCATCTTTATCTCCCTTTTTTGCACGTTTAATCAATTCCAAATTATCGTTATAATTATATTTTAATTTTTTTGCTGTTTCTTCACTCATACTATTCACCTAACTTAATGAATTAAAAACTTTTTTCATAGTTAATCTTGTCCCTTTGTTTTTTTCGGATTCTATTTTAAGGTAGTCCATAAAAGTTTCCATTACAGTAAATCCCATACCTGATCTCTCAAGATCAGGTCTTGAAGTATAAAGGGGTTGTCTAGCGAGTTCTATATTTTCTATACCTACACCTTGGTCTTCTACTATTAATGTAAGTTCTTTTTCTTTAATAAAGGCTTCAATTTTAACTACACCTTCTTTATTTTCATAGCCATGAATAATAGAGTTTGTAACTGCCTCTGAAACTGCAGTTTTTACATCTGCCAATTCCTCCACCGTAGGATCAAGTTGTGATGCAAAAGATGCTACTGCTACCCTGGCAAAACTTTCATTTTGTGATTTACTAATAAACTCTATTTTCATACTGTTATCGTACATAATTTATCCCCCCATTAAATATTCTCAACTGCTTCCGGAATGCTGTCATAAAGTCCTATAATTTTGAACATACCTGAAAGTTCAAATACTCTTTTTACTGAATTGATTGCACCCACAATACATACACTGCCATTTCTAGCATTTAGTTTTTTATACCTTCCTATTACCACCCCTATTCCAGAACTATCCATAAAGCTTACTCCTGAGAAATCCATTATCAGCTTATTTAAACCCTCTCTATCTAATCTATCGTCTATTTTATTTCTCACTTCTTCTGCACTATGATGATCTAACTCTCCTCTCATATAAACTATAAGTTTATTGTTCTTTACATTAAATTCTAAATTCATATATTATCTAAAGCTCTACTAAAGCTATACTAAATAAGATATCTGCCATATATAGCCTCAGCGTTAAAATCTCAATTTTAACTTTGATTTACCATATAACAACAAAGGCATACTGTTATATGACTAAAATCCCTTCTAAGAATTTTAGTATATGCTAAATAATGCATAGTCCGAGCCAGACGCTTTTACCCCCCTTCTTTCATTTCTAATTTAGAGTTACAATAAACCAAAAATATATATGTATAGTTGTAATTTTTAATCAGTAACTCTCTATAAAATCAAAGCCTTACGTTAATATTATTCTACTTTTGGAATAATTTTCCTTCTTTTTTTATTAGTAATATTATTATTTATTTTTACCTCCTATTATATTTTTAAACACATATTGATAATTTTTTTAGTAAAATTTAAAAAGATAATTGCCAAATGTAAACTTAGCAATTATCTTTTATTTTTTCTACAATCTGAATTTCCCTATCTGTCAGTTCAAAAAAATCATACAACTTTTTTTCTACATTATTTTCTCGCCTAAAATCAATAGCAGGAATACACAATTTCATAAGATTATTAGGGTAATATTCATAGAGATTTTCTCCTAGTTTTTTTCCAAAAGTTTTAAAGTAAAATTCATACAAAGAACTGTTTAATATATTTAAAAGTATTTCATAGGTAAAAGGTACATTTTTCTTTAATACTAAGGAATATATGTCTGCACTAAAATAACTTCCCTTATCAAGAGTAAATCTATTGTCAGAGGACTTATATGGAAATACAATCTTCTTTTCTTCAAAAATTTCCGGTTTTCTTCCCCATTGAAGTTCATACCACTTTCTCGTTCCTTTTTTGCATTCCCTTCTTTCCATAAGTTTCTCTTTGTATTGTTCTATATACTTTATGGCATTAGGACATTCGCTTTCATCATCTATAAAATTTGAGTATATAATAAATTTTTCACTCCCTATTATTGTTCCTTTTTGTATATAACTGCTCTTTACCCAAGGCTTTACCAATCTTAGTTCAATTTTTCTATCATTTATTGTTTCCCTATCAATTATAAATGCTCTATCACATCCTGTTATTATTCCCTGATAACTGCAGCATATATCCTTTAGAACAAATTTGCTTTTAGCTTTTATTTTATCTATTATATTTTTCTCAACTTCGTCAACAAATACCCATCCATTACTACTTATGGATTTTTGAGGTATAAAAAATTTTTTGTATACCTGAGATTTATCAAAAAACAAAGAATTATAAAATTTTTGCCTTTCAGTTTTTTTACTACCTTTTGGTCTTATAATTTCTATTTTGTTATCACAATTTTTTCTTCTCACTAAAAATATTATTATAGGATCTATACCTATCCCTTTAAAGGGCCTTATACCATAAAAATCTACTATTTTATAAATAGAGGTATTCTCAATTAAAAACCTTCTAAGTTCTTTTCCGCTGCAAGATTCACAAAAGTATCTAGACGTAACAAAAGCCAATTTTCCACTTTCTTTTAAACATTTTAATGATTTTTGAAAAAAGCAGTAAGATATATCCCCTTTGTCCCTATATATACTGCCATATATTTTCCTTAAAATGTGTGAATAACTGGAATCTACAGATTTATGTCCTATATAAGGAGGATTTCCTATAAATACATCAAATTTTCTATCTATATTTTCCACTAAGAAATCCCTTACTTCAAAATTTTTTTCACTGAACTCATTGCTTAACAAAAATAGATCTATTTTCAAAACTTTTATTGCAGTTTTATCTACGTCAAATCCAAATAAGTTATTGTGTACTATATAATAATTTATTTCTTTGGGTTTCAAATTTAAATTATTTTTATAATTAATAGCTTCAATATTTTTAATAAATATTTCTCTTAAGTAAAGAAAACATGCACATATTAAATTTCCACATCCACAAGCAGGATCTACTACCTTTATAAATGGATTTTCAATTACGTCACTAACATTTATTAAGTTTTTAACCATAAATGCTGCCATTTCCGAAGGAGTATACACTACTCCGCTTTTTCCATTCATAATTTCCTGTTTATAGTATTCTTCTGAAAAGCTAATTTTTTTATTCATGTTAAGTTTTTGCTTATAAGTTTCTATAAAATGAATTTTCTCTTCTACATCTGTATTTTTTCTAATAAAACTATAAATTTCTTCAATATCTTCAATAAAGTTATTCATGTCTCTAATCTCCACGCTAAATAAATGTACTACAGTGAAACACATTTCTATAGAGTTTCTAACTTAAAAATCAACTTATACATAGGCATATTTTTATAATAATGAAGCTCATTTAAATATTTTGTAAATAAGGCTTAGAAAAAAATTTAGAAGTTTTGAATTGTTTGAGGTACGAGTTTTCAAAAGTTCTTAGCTTTTTTAGAATTTTTTACTTAGCCTTATCAAAATATTTAACCGAGCTGAAGGTTG
>DAISLB010000044.1:0-18950 GCA_036820645.1 Clostridium sp. | reverse complement strand
ATAGTGTCTGTTGGACCAAGAAGAGATCAGACAATAGATGTAAGTGAAATATAAAAATAGATAATTAAAGTTATCACCTTTAAATAAATTTTATTAAATTAAGTTTATTTAAGGGTGAATTTTTTATATTTGACAATTTTATTCTACAGAAAAAATAAAAGTTATATTATAATATAGATGTGACGATAGATAGATGTGATGAAAAAGTTAAATTTAAGATAAGGAAGGCGAATAATATTGGAAAAGGTAGTTACTAAAAAAGAGTACGAAGTCCAATACTATGAAATAGATTTTAGAAAGAAATTGCTTGTAACAAGTCTTATGAACTATTTTGGAGATGTGGCCACAAAACAATCAGAAGACATAGGAGGAGGAATTGATTATTTAAAACAGGAAGGTATAGCTTGGGTTTTGTATAAATGGGATATACATATTAACAAGTATCCTCATTATGGTGAAAAGATATCAGTAGAAACTAGACCGTATTCATTTAGAAAGTTTTATGGATATAGGGTATTTAAGGTTTTAGACGATAGGGGAAATGTCATTGCATCAGCCAATTCAATATGGGTTCTTATAGATAAAGAAAAACGTAGAGTAATTAGGATAACTGAAGATATGTATAAAATGTATGGTGTAGATGAAAATGAGATAAAACCGTTGATTATTAAAAAGATAAAGCTACCAGAACAGTTTGACATAGAAAAAAGCTTTGATGTAAGATACAGTGACATAGATACAAACAGGCATGTCAATAATGTTAAGTATGTAGATTGGATTGTAGAAACTATGCCTCTTGATATAGTACTTAACTTTACTATAAAAAGTCTAAATATAACTTATGAAAAAGAAGCATTATATGGTAAAAGAATAAAAATATATACTGAGTTGAAAAATAAAAATAATAGTTATATATCTCTGCATAAGATAGTGGATCAAGAGGAAAAAGAATTATCTGTGATAGAAGCAGTTTGGGAAAAGAATGAAGAATAAAAAGCAGAGAGAAAAGCTGATGAATTATGTTTCAGCAGCATTTTTCCCTGCAACAAATCCCGAGCTCCAGGCCCATTGTAAATTAAAACCACCACAGTCACCATCCACATCCAAAACCTCTCCGGCTAAATATAAATTTTTTATTTTTTTGGATTCTAAAGTAATGTTGTTTACTTGAGAGGTGTCTACTCCTCCACACGTAACTTGAGAATTTTTGAAGGAATTAGTATCATATACTGTAAACTCCCACGATTTGAGGAAGTGACATATATTCTTTTTTTCCTGCCAATTTAATTCACTACATGATTTATGGATATCTTCAACTAATGATTCTCTTAAAAGAATAGGTATGATTTTTTTATTTATGACTCCTATGAAGGAGTCAAATATACTTCTGTAACCAAAAGTTCCCCAACGATTTTCTAAAAATTTTACTAAATCCTTTTCTTCAAAATCTGGAAGCATATCAATTTTAATTTTAACAGATTTTTTATTAAATAAATTACAGGAGGCTATACGGCTTATTTCAAGTATAGGTGGACCTGATATTCCATAGTCTGTAAATAATATTTCCCCATATTCTTTTTTTTGTATCTTATTATCCACTACTATGTATACATACCCATTGAATTTTACTCCTGATAGGGCTTTTAAATGATTATAGCTTAATTTCAATTGTACAAGGCCAGGAAGGGGCGGTATTATATTGTGACCAAGGTTTTTACATAGAGTAAATCCTGAGCCGTCAGAGCCCATATTAGGGGCAGATTTACCGCCTGTACAAAGTATTAGTTTATTACAGTCATAAATTTCTTCATTACAATGTATTTTGAAAGATTTTTTGTTAAATATTATATTTGTTACTTTGGAATTTAAATAAACAGGTATATTTCGATCTTCAATAGCCATTTTTAATATATCCAGTACGGAAGACGCCTGGAGAGAAAGGGGGTACATTCTTCCATTTTCCAAAGTTGTAATTGGAAGACCCAGTGAGTTAAAAAAATTTATTGTGTCCTCAAGGGTAAAACTATTTAAAACACTTTCAAAAAAATGAGTATTCTTACTGTGATATCTACAAAAATCTATATTTTTATTAGTTATATTACATCTACCATTTCCAGTTGATAATATTTTATTTCCTATTCTACTTTTAGATTCTAAAATTGCTACGTCTTCTCCTCTGTCTTTTGCTGTAATTGCAGCCATAATACCAGAAGCACCTGCACCAATTACTATGATTTCATGAAACATGTAGATACATCTCCTATTTAACAAAATTTATTTATCCGATGACTACCTGCTCTAATACTCCCCCTTCTCCAAGTGGGAGTAAAGAGCAGCTACGTCCCTGGATAAGTTCTTCTAAGGTTCAGCTGGAGAAAGTTATCCTTATAAGCAAACTCCATCTGAACCTAAGAATCACTTGATATATATATTTTAACTTACTTGTATTTTTTTTAATATAATTTGCAAAAAAAAATATATTTAATTATAGTTTGTAATATAATAAAAATAAAGTTATAATACAGGAGTCTGATGGAAAATGGAATGTATATTCGAAAATATGCTTATAAAAGGAAAACTTTTAATATGATGAAATTTACAAGCATATCTTGGTAAACAAGTTAATTTTTCACCCTTGTAGTCATATATATAGAGGAGTGTGTTTAAATGAATGCTGCTAATTTTTTGGATTATAAAAGCTGGGTAGTAGTTGGTGACGTATCTAATGAAGAAAAATATGCTTATAAAGTATTAAATTCCCTTAGAACTGCAGGATATGATGTTGAGGGAGTAAACCCTAGAGATGTTAGTGGGACAGTATACAAATCTTTAAGTGAAATGCCTATTAAAGCAAGTGTACTTGATTTGTGTATAAATCCTAAAAGTGGTATTGATATAGTTAAAAGAGCTTTTGAGCTTGGGATGGACAAAATATTAATACAACCAGGTGCAGAAAGTGAAGAAATATTAAATTTTTGTAGTAATAATGCAATTAATGCTGTAAAAGGATGTGCACTTGTAGAACTTTCAAAAAAACATAAGATTTAGAGGGGTTTTTATGCTTAAAATATATGCAGTCTCTGATTCCATAGGGGATACTGCAGAATTAAAGATACTGCGTATAAGTTTTGTTGTTTTAAATTTAAAATTATACAAGAAATTAAAAAATGTAAAATTAGTCTAATACGTTGATACATAAGGATTTGTTAAGAAAAGTTTAAATATACACAATAAAATATCATAAAAAAAGTATTGACACTTTATAAAATATTTTGTATGATAGTGTATGTCAGGTCGTCAGGTACGACTTAATAAAACAGTGTAAGGCCCCTTGGTCAAGTGGTTAAGACACCACCCTTTCACGGTGGTAACAGCAGTTCAAGTCTGCTAGGGGTCACCAAGAGTAAGTATATGTGGGCGCATAGCTCAGCTGGGAGAGCATCTGCCTTACAAGCAGGGGGTCATAGGTTCGAACCCTATTGTGCCCACCACATATGGCTCAGTAGCTCAGATGGTTAGAGTGCCGGCCTGTCACGCCGGAGGTCAAGGGTTCGATCCCCTCCTGAGTCGCCATTATCTATGGTTATAGATAGAGTTGATTTAGAGTTGATTTTTAACTTAAAGAGAAGCCTACTCTGCAGGTGAGGGTTACTGGTTTAAGTTAAATCTCTCAATTTATGCTGTGTAGTGATAGTTAGTAATGTGTAATGACAATTAAAAATTAAATAAGGCCCCTTGGTCAAGTGGTTAAGACACCACCCTTTCACGGTGGTAACAGCAGTTCAAGTCTGCTAGGGGTCACCAAGAGTAAGTATATGTGGGCGCATAGCTCAGCTGGGAGAGCATCTGCCTTACAAGCAGGGGGTCATAGGTTCGAACCCTATTGTGCCCACCACATATGGCTCAGTAGCTCAGATGGTTAGAGTGCCGGCCTGTCACGCCGGAGGTCAAGGGTTCGATCCCCTCCTGAGTCGCCATATGTGCTGGCATGGCTCAGCAGGTAGAGCAACTGACTTGTAATCAGTAGGTCGTGGGTTCGATTCCTACTGCCAGCACCAAAAATAAGAATGTATTTGAAAATACATTCTTATTTTTTTATTTAAAGTTTTTATTTCGTATATTTTGTTTTATTCTTATGTCCTCTCCGAAAAACTTATACAAAGTAAATTCTCCAAGCAGCCTAGATGAAATTCTCTCTGAATAGCATTTTAAAATTTCTTCTAAGTCGTAGTTTGTTGATACAAGCATTTTGCTTTGTTTCAATAGTTTTTTGTTTAAAAGATTAAACAGTTCAGTTTTAGAGAAATCTGTTATCTGCTCAGATCCTAAATCATCTACTATAAGTAAATCGCAATTCATTAAAATATCTTCTAATTCTACATTATTGTTGAATCGTATATCCCTTAGGTCTTGAATTAAGGATTCAGAGGTTCTATAAATTACTAAAAAACCTTTGTCTATTAATTCTTTTGATATACAATTTGACAAGAAGGTCTTTCCCGTTCCTGCAGATCCATAAAATAATAAATTTTCACTGCAATTAGAAAAATTTTCTATATATTTCCACGACATGGAAGCTATTCCTTCTATATTTTTTCTAGGACTTATAGGGTTTCCTTCACTTTTGGTAGAGGAATATAGCTCAAAGTTAAAATTATCGAAGTTATTTTTAATTAACATATGTTTAAAATCAGAGTTACTATAATAAAATTCAACAAACTTTTGCTTGTAACAACTGCATTTTTTATTTCCTATAAATCCAGTGTCCTTACACTTGTCACATTTATAGGAAATATTTAAGTAATTTGGAGGATAATTATTAGATGTTAAAATATGAGCTTTTTTTATCCTTAAATCTGAAATTTTTTGATGAAGTTCCTTTAAGTAAATATCTTTGTTTGCGGCATTATTTAATATATTTATTGATAATTTTAAGGAAAGTCTACCTATTTCATTTTGTATGTTTAATACTTCAGGTAGATTTTTTTTAATTTCTTTCTTTCGTAAGCTTAAAGCTCTTTTATCATCATCTCTTATTTTTTCATACATTTTCATTATATTAGAGTGGTAGCTTTTAATCATTCTTATCCCATCCTAGTAGTTTTTTTTCTAAGTCTTCAAAGTCATAATTTCTTTGTTTAAAATTATTGAAAGTTCCTTTTGAACTTTTATTTTCTGTAATTTTTTTTGTGTTTTTAAAAGTACCTTTCTGTAAATCCTTTTTTTCTATATCTTCTAATGTCTTAATCTTATCTTTATTCCAGCTGGTTAATATTCCATCAATATATTTAAAGTCAGCTTTATTTATTCTTTGAAAGCATATGTCACAAGCTTTATATATAATTTCCAGTGAGAAATTATATATTTCAAGCCATTTAGAAAGTAAGTCCTCCTGGGGTTTCATTATTTCTCCATCTTTTATACCAAGATAGTTTAAAATTTTTCTTATTTTAATCCATTTATCTTCATGTTTTTTTATAAAAGTTTGAGCATCATTTATATCTTTTATTTTGGCGTCAAACCAAGATATTGCAGTTTTTTCTATATATCTGCTGTTGGTTTTTCCTTTTAAAGTACAGTATTGAACTAAAAGAAGTATAATTTCTGGAGAAAAATTAAAATCATTTAACCAGCTTATGTACATACTTATTTCTTTTGAAGATAAGGTCCTGCCTAAGGATTTTTCTATATCTTCAAGCATATCTTTAACAGAATTTTTATTTAACTCTTCAAGTAAATTTATATCATCTTCCCTTTCATTGTCGTTATCTGACAAGTCTAAAAATTCTATATTGTAATTTCCCATATTGTCGATGGGTACCATTTTGATGACATTTTCATCATTCCAATAATTCCACGCGTTTAATACATCTGTTTCTAGAAGATGTAAAGCGCTTGCAACAATTTGAGAACTAACTCCTAATTCACCTGATTTGCAATATTTTAGCCCAAGTAGGTATACTTTAACAAATTCCCCTCGGGCTTTAGGCATAAACTTATCTATAAAGACGTTGCTTACAGGAGTATAACTAGTGGCACTAGTCTTAAATACAAAAGTACTCATATATTTTTTTACCTACCTTTTATAAGCCTTTTTTTAAAAAGCTATTATATATATTATAGCAAAATATAAAAAGTATAACAATGTAGTGCTTTTAGAAATATATTCTATATTTAAGTTTACTAAGTTTTAAATTTATTATATTATAGAATCTAAAGGGGGTGTTGCAATAGCAATTTTTTAGATTGCTTTGAACAATCCCTTTTATAGATAAATCTGCTTAAAAGTTGAGAATTGACAATGGACAGTTGAAGGAAAATTTTTCTTTGAAAAATTTTAAATATAAAATTTATTGCAGCAAGGCTCAATGTTACTATATTTTAGATTTTCAGAAGTGTTAGCGTAAGAAAATCATCCATACTTAAACTTTGATATTTGAACTTCAAACTTTTTTAAATTTTGGAACATCAAATTCTTAAATTACTAAATCTAAGTATTTATAAATTACTTGATTATACTAAGGTAAATAAGATAAAATTAAATTTTAGGATATATTTAATCTTTAATCTTAAAGCTAACATGCTGGACAGTTAAAAGTTTTTAATATATACTTTGAATATCAAAATATTTCAGTATGAAAAATTATTTAAAGGAGGGGGTCACATGAAATTACCTCCATTGATCATAGGAAATTTAAAAGCCAATATACCTATTATACAAGGTGGAATGGGCGTAGGAATTTCTCTACATAATTTAGCACAAGCAGTAGCAAATGAAGGGGGTATAGGTATAATCTCTACAGTACAGATAGGGTATAGAGAACCAGATTTTGAAACTAACCCAACGGAAGCTAACATTAGGGCATTGAGAAGTGAAATACAAAAAGCTAGAGAACTAAGCCCCAAGGGTATAATTGGAGTGAATATTATGGTAGCTATAAATGACTATAATGATATGGTAAAAGCCTGTATAGAGGAAAAAGCTGATATTATAATATCAGGAGCAGGACTTCCTCTTAGTTTACCTAAACTAGTTGAAGGAAGCAGTATAAAAATAGCACCTATAGTTTCCTCAGGAAAAGCAGCTTCTCTTATAATTAGACACTGGTTGAAAAAATATTCTAGGCTGCCAGATTTAGTTGTAATAGAAGGACCTAAAGCTGGAGGACATCTGGGATTCCATTTAGAACAACTACAAGAAGGAAAAGAATGCTTAGAGGATATAGTATGTGAAGTGGTTAAAGTAGTTAAAGATTTTGAACAAAAATATAACAAGAGAATTCCTACAGCGGCAGCTGGGGGAATATATACGGGAGCAGATATAGTAAAGTTTTTCAAATTAGGTGCAAATGCAGTCCAGATGGGAACTCGATTTGTGGCAACTGACGAATGTGATGCTCATATAAACTTTAAAAAGGCCTATATAGATTCAAAAAAAGAAGATATAAAAATAATAAAAAGTCCTGTAGGACTTCCTGGAAGAGCTTTAAGAAATAAACTCATAAAGCAAGCGGAAAAAGGGAGAATTGCGCCTAAAAAATGTTACAATTGTTTGAAAAAATGTAACCCTAAGGAAACTCCTTATTGTATATCTAGGGCACTGATTAATGCTGTTAACGGAAATATAGATGAAGGACTTATTTTTGTAGGAAGCAATGCTTATAGGGTAAACAAAATTGTAAAAGTTAAGGAACTTATAAAAGAACTGGTTTCAGAAGCAGAAAGTATTTGATATAAGTGGTTTAAATTATTTATCAAAGTGGTGATCTAGTGAACAAAAGTATAGATGTTATAAACGAATTGTTAGTAGATCTTTTCAATGATATTTTAGTAATAGAACAAAAATTCTTTCATTATTCATCGTTTACAGATTTATCTATTACTGAAATGCATACTATAGAAGCTATAGGTATGTATAAGGCAAGGAAGATGAAAGAGGTTGCCTGTCAGCTAGATATAACTCTAGGAACCTTAACTACAGCTATAAATCGTTTAGAAAAAAAACAATATGTTACACGAACTCGGAGTAAAGAAGATAGAAGAATTGTATATATGCAGTTAACTAAAAAGGGAAAGCTTGCATTTAGAATTCACCATAAATTTCATTCTAATATGGTTAAAGAAACCATAGAAGGACTAACAGAAGAAGAAGAAAAGGTTTTAATTAAATCACTGGAGAAACTTAATAATTTCTTCAGATCAAAATATAATCTTAAAATTAGATCAAAGGAGAAAAATAATGAATAAAGTAGAAATTATAGGTACAGGAAGCTATCTTCCTCCGAAGGTTGTGGATAATAATGATCTGTCTCTCATAGTAGACACCAGTGATGAATGGATAACAAGCAGAACAGGAATAAAGGGTAGGAGGATATCTCAAGGAGAAGATACCTCTGATATGGCAACAAAAGCAGCTATGCAGGCAATTAAAAATAGCAAAATAAATGTAGAAGATATTGAGCTTATAATACTTGCAACTGTTACTCCGGATAGCTTTATGCCTTCTACTGCCTGTATAGTTCAGAAAAATATAAAGGCGATAAATGCCACTTGCTTTGACATATCAGCAGCTTGTTCGGGTTTTGTATATGGACTGGATATTGCTACTCAATTTATAAGAGCTGGAAGATTTAAAAATGTTCTTGTTATAGGAGCAGATACATTTTCTAAAATAATTGATTGGAAAGATAGAAATACCTGTATCCTATTTGGCGATGGGGCGGCAGCTGCATTTTTGCGAAGTGGAGAAGAAGATCAAATACTTTCAATCTATACGGGGTCAGATGGAAGTAAGGGAGATGCACTCACATGCCCTGCGGTAACTGTAAACAATCCTTATGTTGATAGTGTTATAAGCCCCATAAAAAGTGTAGTTGGAATGGATGGAAGAGAAATATTTAAATTTGCAGTAAAAGTTTTAGAAAAATCAGTTAAAGCCCTGATTAAGGAAGCTAATTGTAACTTAGAAGAAATCAAATATATAATTCCTCACCAGGCAAATTATAGAATAATAGAATGTGCAGCAAAAAAACTTGGAATAGATATGAGTAAATTTTACATGAATTTAGATGTTTATGGTAATACCTCTGCTGCAAGTATTGGAATAGCTCTAGATGAAGTTCGTAAAAAGAACTTAGTTAAAAAAGGAGATAAAATACTTATTGTAGGTTTTGGAGGAGGGTTAACCTATGGAGGATTTATATTAAAGGTAAATTTATGATTTATATAAAACTCTAGAAGTTAAAAAATGATATTAGAAAAAATTAGAGAGGATAAAGGGAGGGTTAATTTATGATTAATTCTGTGTTTTCAAATATGCTAGGAATAAAATATCCAATTATTCAAGGAGCAATGGCTTGGATTGCAGATAGCTCATTAGCAGCTGCAGTATCAAATGCAGGAGGACTTGGAATAATTACTGGAAACGCACCACTTGAATGGGTAAGAGATGAAATAAGAAAGACAAAAAAACTTACAGATAAACCTTTTGGCGTAAATATAATGCTTTTATCAGAAACAGCTGAAGCAGTAGCTAAAATGGCATGTGAAGAAAAGGTTAAAGTTGTAACTACTGGAGCAGGAAATCCAGGTAAATACATAGATATGTGGAAGAAAAATGATATAAAGGTTATACCTGTTGTAGCATCTGTAGCATTAGCTAAAAGAATGGAAAGGGCAGGAGTGGATGCAGTTATTGCAGAAGGTTGTGAATCTGGAGGGCATGTAGGAGAACTTACTACTATGGCATTAGTACCTCAAGTAGTAGATGCTGTAAATATCCATGTAATTGCAGCAGGTGGTATTGGAGACGGAAGAGGTGCAGCAGCAGCTTTTATGTTGGGAGCTCATGGAATACAGCTTGGAACTAGATTTTTAGTTGCAAATGAATGTACAGTCCATCAAAAATATAAAGAAAAAGTGTTAAAAGCAAAAGATATAGACACCCAAGTTACAGGTAGGGTTACGGGCCATCCTGTTCGTGTTCTTAGAAATAAGCTGGTGAGAAAATTTCAGTTGCTAGAGAAAAATGGAGCATCTATGGAAGAGTATGAAGAATTAGGAAGAGGAGCTTTAGCAAGGGCAGTTCGTGAAGGTGATGTAGATAATGGTTCCGTTATGGCAGGTCAGATAGCAGGGCTCGTATGTAAAGAACAAAGCTGTGATGAGATTATTCAGGAAATATTTAAAGAGACTGAAGAGAACTTAAAAAGAGTTCAAACTATGTTTGAAAAATAATATTTGGAGGTATATATGGGTAAAATAGCTTTCTTATTTTCAGGGCAGGGAGCCCAGTACGTAGGTATGGGAAAAGAGCTCTTTGAAAATATAAATGTATGTAAAAATGTATTTAAAGATGCGGACGAGGTACTGGGTTTTTCAATAAGTAATATGTGCTTTGAAGGTCCAGAAGAAAATTTAAACAAAACAGAAAATACACAACCTGCAATTTTAACTATGAGTATAGCGGCTTTAAAGGCATTGGAAAGTTTTGAAATCAAGCCTGATATAGTAGCAGGTTTAAGCCTTGGGGAATATTCAGCTCTCGTATGCAGTGGGGTTATTGAATTTAGAGAAGCAGTTTCTCTAGTTAAAAAAAGAGGAAAGTATATGCAGGAGGCAGTACCGGAAGGCATTGGTACAATGGCTGCAATACTAGGATTAGATTATCTAAAAATAAAAAAAATATGTGAAGATAGTTCCTCTTTTGGCATAGTGGAAACTTCAAATATGAACTGCCCTGGTCAGGTAGTAATTGGAGGAGAAATAGAAGCAGTAAAAGCTGCTTGTAAGCTAGCAAAAGAGCGAGGAGCCCGCAGGGCTATAGAGCTTTCAGTTAGTGGACCTTTTCATACTTCTATGTTGAAACCGGCGGCAGAAAAGTTAGAAGGAGAATTAAATAAATTATCTCTTAAGGAGTTTTCTATTCCAGTTGTAACAAATGTTACAGGGGAGGTAATTGAAAAACTGGATAATGTAAGGCCTTATTTGAAAAGGCAAGTTATGAGCACTGTACTTTTTGAAAAAAGTATAAATACTATGATTGAAGCAGGAGTAGATACTTTTGTAGAAATAGGTCCTGGAAAAGTTTTGAGTGGATTTGTAAAAAAGATAGACAGAAAAGCCCTTATATTAAATGTTCAGGATGTTAAATCATTAAATTCTACTGTGGAAGAATTAAAAAAATAGATAGGAGAATAAAAATGGATATTATTGATAAAAAGGTAGCGGTAGTTACAGGTGGAGCTAAGGGCATTGGAAAAGCCATTACATTTAAATTGGCAGAAGAAGGATTTAATATAGTAATTAATTATAGGAGCAGCTTAAATTCATCAGTAGAAAAAGTAATAGATGAAGTTAAAAAAAGAGGTTCTGAAGCTATTGCAGTGCAGGGTGACGTAAGTATATTTGAAAATGCAAAAAATATTATGAAGCAGGCAGTAGATACTTTTGGTAGAATAGATGTACTCGTAAATAATGCAGGAATAACTAGAGATGGACTTATACTTAGAATGAAAGAAGAAGACTTTGATAAGGTAATAGAGGTAAACTTAAAAGGAACTTTTAATTGCATCAGACATGTAAGTCCTATAATGCTTAAACAAAGAAGTGGTAAAATAATAAGTATATCTTCAATAGTAGGAGTTACAGGAAATGCTGGCCAAGTAAACTATTCTGCAGCAAAAGCGGGAATAATAGGCATTACGAAATCTACAGCTAGAGAACTGGCATCAAGGGGAATAAATGTGAATGCTGTAGCACCTGGTCTTATAAAAACCGATATGACAGAAGTCCTCTCGGATAAAGTTAAAAATAATACATTAAATAATATACCTCTAAAAAGATTTGGATGTGCTCAAGATGTAGCAAATGTAGTAGCTTTTTTAGCATCTCCTAGTGCAGATTATATAACAGGTCAGGTAATAAATGTAGACGGTGGAATGGTAATGTAAAATTTTTTAAGGGTTGGTGAAAGATATGAAAAAAAGAGTAGTAATTACAGGACTTGGGGCAATTACACCAGTAGGAAATGATACGGATACATTTTGGGATAATATAAAAAACGGAGTTTGTGGAATAGATTTTATTAAGGCCTTTGATGCAGAAAATTATAAGGCAAAAGTTGCAGCAGAAGTTAAAGGATTTGATCCACGTGAGCATTTAGACAGAAAAGAATCAAAAAGATTTGATAGATTTTGTCAGTTTGCTATGGTTTCCGCAATGGAAGCTGTAGAAGATTGTAAACTTGATATTGAAAGTGTAGAGAAAGAAAGATTTGGAGTAGTTATTGGTTCAGGTATAGGTGGAATAGGGACTATAGAAAAACAACATTCTGTGTTAGAGGAAAAAGGACCTAACAAAATAACTCCTTTATTTATACCAATGATTATAAGCAATATGGCTGCTGGAAATATAGCTATAAAATTTGGAGCTAAGGGACCATGCAGTAATATAGTTACAGCTTGTGCTACAGGTACAAATTGTATAGGTGAAGCTTTTAGAATGATTAAAAATGATCTTGCAGATATAATGATAGCAGGTGGAACTGAAGCATGCATTACACCATTATCTATGGCTGGTTTTGCTGCAGCAACTACTTTAACTAAGAGCACAGATCCTAAAAGAGCATCTGTTCCTTTTGATAAGGAAAGGGATGGGTTTGTAATGGGAGAAGGTTCTGGTATATTGATATTAGAATCTTTAGAACATGCTCAAAAAAGAGGAGCTAAAGTATATGCAGAATTAGTTGGATATGGTTTTACATGTGATGCATATCATATGACATCACCAGCACCAGGTGGTGAAGGTGCAGCGAGAGCTATGAGTCTTGCTATAGAAGAAGCTGGAATTCAAAAAGAAGAAGTATCTTATATAAATGCGCATGGAACAAGTACAAAGATAAATGATAAAGTTGAAACAGAGGCAATTAAAAAAGCTTTTGGAAATTATGCTAAGAATATACCTATAAGTTCTACAAAATCAATGACTGGACATTTGCTTGGAGCTGCAGGAGCAATAGAAGCTATAATAAGTGTTAAGGCTTTAGAAGAAGGAATTATGCCTCCTACAGTAGGATATAAAGTTCAGGATGAGGAATGTGATTTGGATTATGTTCCAAACCAAGCAAGAGAGGCTGAACTTAAATATGTTATGTCTAATTCTTTAGGATTTGGTGGACATAATGCAGTGATTTTATTAAAAAAGTGGAGTGAGTAAATATGGACTTTAAAGCAATTGAAAGTATGATAAAAACTATGGATGATTCAAAGCTTGGATATCTAGAAGTTAATTGGGATAATATATCTATAATTATGAAAAAACAAGGTGAAGAAGGAAACATAAAACAGGTAAACATAGTAAAACAAAATGGAGAAAATATAAAACCTATTATCAAAAAACAAAGTGACAAAATTGAAGTAAAAGAAGATAATATAGATAAGTCCAAAGTTGAAGAAAAAAAGGTTGACGATATAGAAAATGACAACATAAAAGAAGTAAAGTCACCTATAGTAGGTACTTTTTATAGTTCGCCAGGACCTGGAAAATCTGTCTTTGTAAGTGTAGGATCTAAAGTAAAAAAGGGAGACACTCTCTGTATAATAGAGGCTATGAAACTTATGAATGAGATTCAAAGCGAGATAGATGGAGAAGTAGAGGAAATTTTAGTTAAAAATGAAGAAATGGTAGAGTATGGTCAGCCATTATTCAAAATAAAAACTGCTGAATAATATTTTGAATTTGAAGAGGAGGTTAAATATGGAAAATAAAGATGAGTTTGTTGTTGACTTTGGAATAAAGGAAATAAAACAAATTATTCCTCATAGATATCCATTTCTTTTGTTGGATAAGGTAACATACATGGAGCCAGGTAAAAAAGTTATAGCATATAAAAATGTTACTGCTAATGAATATTTTTTTCAGGGACACTTTCCACAAGAACCTGTAATGCCTGGAGTGCTTATAATAGAAGCATTAGCTCAGGCTGGAGCTGTAGCTATTTTAAGCAAAGAAGAATTTAAAGGAAAAATAGCTTTCTTTGGAGGAATAAATAAGGCAAAATTCAGAAGAAGGGTAGTGCCTGGGGATACACTTAAATTAGAAGCGGAGATTATAAAAATTAAGGGACCTGCAGGAATTGGAAAGGCAGTAGCCTATGTAGAAGGCAAGAAAGCTGCTGAAGGTGAATTGTTGTTTATGATAGGAGACAAAAATTAAATTGTCAGGAGTTGAAATTTAAAAGTGTTTAATAAGATTTTGATTGCCAATAGAGGAGAAATAGCAGTTAGGATAATTAGAGCTTGCAGGGAAATGGGAATAGAAACTGTAGCAGTGTATTCGGAGGCAGATAGGGATGCACTTCACACTCAGCTGGCAGATGAAGCTATCTGCATAGGCCCTGCATCTCCTAAGGAAAGTTATTTAAACATACAAAATATAATAAGTGCCACAGTTTTATCAGGAGCACAAGCTATTCATCCTGGATTTGGTTTTTTATCTGAAAATAGTAAGTTTGCAAGCATATGTGAAGAGTGCAATATTACTTTTATAGGTCCCACTCCAGAATGCATTGACAATATGGGCAATAAGTCTAATGCCAGAGATATAATGGGCAAGGCAGGAGTCCCTATTGTACCAGGGTCAGACGGGGCCATAAAAACAAATGAAGAACTTTTGGAAACAGCAAAAAAAATAGGATATCCTGTTATAATAAAAGCCTCTGCAGGTGGCGGCGGACGCGGAATAAGAATTGTATATAATGAATCCGAGATTATAAAAAATTATGAAAATGCTAAAGCTGAAGCTATGGCATCTTTCGGAGATGATACTATATACTTGGAAAAGTTTATAGAAAGGCCAAAGCATGTAGAAATTCAGATACTTGGAGATAATTTTGAAAATGTAGTTTATCTGGGAGAAAGAGACTGTTCCATGCAGAGAAGAAATCAAAAAGTAATGGAAGAAGCACCTAGCAAGGTAGTTACAGAAGAACTTAGAAAATCTATGGGAGAAACAGCTATAAAGGCAGCGAAGGCTGTTCACTATAACAATGCTGGAACTGTAGAATTCCTCCTAGATAAAAATAATAACTATTATTTTATGGAGATGAATACTCGTATTCAGGTAGAACATGCTATAACAGAAATGGTAACAGGTATAGACCTTGTAAAGGAACAGATAAAAATTGCAGCAGGAGAAAAACTGGATTTTTCTCAGGAAGATGTAAAAATAACTGGTCATTCTATAGAATGCAGAATAAATGCAGAAAATGTACAAAAAGGGTTTATGCCTTGTCCAGGAAAGATACAGGACTTATATGTACCTGGAGGTTTTAATGTAAGAGTAGATAGTGCAGTGTACTCAGGATATAATATTCCTCCCTACTATGATTCTATGATAGCAAAGCTCATTGTATATGGAAAAAACAGGAATGAAGCTATATGCACAATGAGAAGAGCTTTGGGAGAATTTATTATAGAAGGAGTTAGTACTAATATAGATTTCCAATTTGAACTTATAAATAGTGAGGAATTTATAAAAGGAACTTATGATACAAAATTTATAGAAAATAATTTCAAGTATTAATTCCTTTCTTTATTTATAGTAAAATAGTTGTAATGTTTTGCTATAAAATAAATTGACTATTTAGGATTTTGTGGTCAATCTGATAAAAGAGGTGGTAAAGCTTGTTGAATAAATTCTTTAAAAAGACAAAATATATTACAGTTAGCCAGAGAAATTTAAATAATATCCATGAAGATTTAGATACAAAGCCGAGTATACCAAATGGAATGTGGGTAAAATGTGATGGCTGCGGTAAAGTGATTTATAAGAACGATTTAGAAAAAAACAATAAAGTATGTCAATATTGCAGTCATCATTTTAGAATGAATGCTAAAGAAAGAATAGACTTTATAGCGGATCAGGATAGCTTTTGCCAATTTGATGAAAACATGACGTCTGCTAATCCTATAGGATTTGAGGGATATGAAGATAAAATCAGTAATATGCAGAAAAAGACTAATCTCAAAGAAGCTGTAATTACAGGAAAGGGTACTATAGGAGGAGAGTCTGCAGTAATTTGTGTTATGGATAGTAATTTTATGATGGGAAGCATGGGTTCTGTTGTAGGAGAGAAAATTACCAGGGCTGTAGAAAAAGCTATTGAGTTAAAAATGCCCCTAATTATTTTCACAGCTTCTGGAGGTGCTAGAATGCAGGAAGGTATCTTTTCATTAATGCAGATGGCAAAGATAAGTGGAGCTATAAGTAGATTGAATGAAGCAGGAATTTTATATATATCAGTTCTTACGGATCCTACTACTGGCGGAGTTACAGCAAGTTTTGCGATGCTTGGTGACATAATTTTAGCAGAACCTAGAGCCCTTGTGGGATTTGCAGGAAAGAGAGTAATAGAGCAGACTATAAAGCAAAAACTTCCTGAGGGATTTCAAAGTGCAGAATTTTTGTTACAGCATGGATTTGTAGATAGTATAGTTTCAAGGGAAAATTTAAAGAGTACCTTGAAGAAGATACTGTATATTCATAATAGGAATAGGTAAATTTTCTAAATGAAAGGAAGCTCTTATATGGAAAAATTGGAAAAGGTTCAAGAAATTTTTAGTAAAAAATTTAAGAGTAAAAATGCATGGGATAGGGTCACTTTAGCTAGAATGATAGAAAGGCCAACTTCACTTGATTATATAAATAGAATATTTGACTCTTTTATGGAGCTTCATGGAGATAGATATTTTAATGACGATTCTTCTGTAGTAGGAGGTATTGGATTGTTAAATGGTGAACCTGTAACCATTGTGGCCCATCAAAAAGGTAGAAATACGCAAGAAAACATAAAGAGGAATTTTGGAATGCCGGAACCTGATGGATATAGAAAAGGGTTAAGACTTATGAAACAGGCAGATAAGTTTGATAGGCCTATTATATGCCTTGTAGATACGCCTGGCGCCTTTTGCGGGATGGAAGCAGAGGAAAGAGGACAGGGGGAGGCAATAGCAAAAAATCTAATGGAGATGTTTAATTTAAAAGTACCTATAATATCCATAGTAATTGGAGAAGGTGGAAGCGGTGGTGCCCTTGCTTTTGCTGTAGCAGATTCAGTTTGGATGCTGGAAAATTCTATATATTCTGTTCTAACTCCCGAAGGATTTGCAGGTATACTATGGAGAGATGCTTCTAAAGCTAAGGAAGCAGCGGAGGTTATGAAAATAACAGCTCAGGATTTGGAAAAATATGGCATAATAGATAAGATACTTAAGGAGCCTACAGGAGGAGCACAAAAAGATGTAGATAAAATGTCCTGTACTATAAAAGAAGCGCTTATAGAAAAAATAGGTATACTTAGGAAAAGATCTAAAGAAGAATTACTTCAGCAAAGATACGATAAATTTAGAAGAATGGGCAGATTTGTGGAATAAGTGAATTTTATTAAATGATAAACTACAAAGAATAGATAAAACTATTCATTTGTAGTTATTTTATATTTAAGGCAATAATTTATTTAAATCCAACATACCGGAACCCTGGCACCACTTTGGTGCGTTAAGTAGATTACAGGATATTTTTAAAAGAGAACTTAGATCATTGAAAGTGAGATCAGGATTATTCTCATACATTAAGGCACATACACCACTTATATAGGCTGCTGCACAGGAGGTGCCAGTATAATATACATATGGATTTTCAAGCGGTTTTGGGTATAGTTTCGCTCCATTTCGCTGGGGTATATATTGTGTATTTGAATTTATAGAACATATATTTACGCAGGCAGCACTCAGGTCGGGTTTTTGAATTTTATTAATAGGACCGCAGGAAGAGTATTTATAGGGTTTAAGATCTTTAAAAGTTGTATCAATACCTGCGGCAGTTATACAATTGTTTAAAGTAGCAATGCCTTTTATGCTATACTGAATGTCACCACGGTGACCAGAAGGCACTATAATTGTTATGTTTAATTTAATAGCTATTTCAAACATTTTTTCAAATAAAGATAGTATGAAATGATTATCCATATCCAATTCAAAAGGAAGACAAATTATCTTTATTTTTTCATCTGAGCTCTCATTCAATAATAGCTGAAGTGAAAATAATATATCTGATACATAGCCTTTACCTAGAGCATTGAAAGCTTTTATAGAGTAAATACTGCTGTTTTCGGCAATACCTTTATATAGTCCTTTGGATTCAATACCGCTGCCACAGATAATTCCACTCATAAAAGTACCATGTCCATTGTCATCATAGGGATATTTGTATGAGTTTATTAAATCCACAAATTTTTTTATCTTATTTTTAGGATTCAAAAGATCTGGATGGGGATAAGAACCTGAGTCTACTAACCCTATACACACATTTTTCCCTGTGAGTTTGTAGTTACCCTCAAACACTACACCATTTGAAGCAAGCACGCTATTACCGCATAGTAGAGCACAACAGTCATTTGTTACATAACTTACTTGAGGAAATTCTATTATCCTGTTTATAGAACGAGGGGTTAAGGTGGCACATATGCAATTTATGATTGGAATTGAGCGTATTATTTTACCATTGTACAGTTTTATTTTTTTTTCTATAGTTTCTACAAGAGAATTACATTTTATTATAACTCTATAGGTCTTATATAGTCCCTTGTCCATTGATAATTTTAGATTAAGTTCTAATTTATTTTTTATGGAAAACATATTATTCCCCTTAAAATTTATTACAATATATTATAATGCTTATTACAATATATGTGCTATAGTTAAAAACTAATAATTAAAAACTCAACTTTCTCAGTTTAAAAACTTTGGGAAGCAACTTTTTTTGAGAGGACAGTGGACAATTGACAGAGGACAGTGAAGGTGGATTTTTTTCCGCTACACTACAAAAAATCTTTAATTTAAAAAAAACTCACGTTTTTTTGTTTCTAAGAAGTACTTTCTGAGCAAGCAATT
>DAISLB010000043.1:0-19161 GCA_036820645.1 Clostridium sp. | reverse complement strand
TTCCCATCCATATTATCCTAAATAGAAATGTCCATCATATTTGAACTACGCCATATTTTATCAATTAACGGTAAAGTATCTGAAGTATAAGTTTATTTTTTATTTATTTCTACATTTAATTTTTTGTATTTGTAGTAAAATAGTTTTAAAAGATGAATTTATATAATTGTGGAGGATGATTTATGAAATTATTATTGACCAATGACGATGGAGTTAATGCGAAGGGAATATATGTCTTAGCTAAAGAATTGGAAAAAGAACATGACCTGATTATTGTTGCACCGGATGTTGAAAAAAGTGCCAGTAGTCATTCTATAACAATAAGAAAGTCATTATTTGTTAAACAAGTGCAGCTTGAAGGAATAAAATCGAAAGCCTACAGTGTCAGTGGTACACCTGCGGATTGTGTAAAGATTGCACTAGATAAGTTTGCAGATGAAAATATAGATATGGTTTTATCTGGAATAAATAATGGATTGAATATTGGATTAGATGTGCTGTACTCAGGAACTGTTTCTGCAGCTATTGAGGCTGCTATTAATAAAATACCTTCACTGGCTGCATCTATGGAAGTTGTGGAAGGTGTTGAAACAGACTATGAAGCAGCCGCTAAATATGTTTTAGATGTACTGGAAAAGATTAAGGATAAAGGTATGAAAAATGATGTTGTGTTCAATTTAAATATACCTTTGACGCCACAAAAAAAAGGAATTAAGGTGTGTAGAATTGGTGAAAGAGGCTTTTGTGGCTACTTTATAGAAGTGGATTCTAAAAATGAAGGCAAGTCTTTTCAATTAAAAGCTAAAGTAAGGGACTTACATGAGAATGACACAGACGGATATTTTATAAAACAAGGCTATGTTACTTTGACGCCACTTCATTATGATCTTACGAATTTTAAACTACTTAAACAGGTTGATAGCATTTTTAACAAATAAAAAGCAGATAAAAACTTGTGTTTTGGTAATTAACTCTTTTGCAGAAAAAGCTATTAAATAACTTATATACATTATAAATCCTATGGAACTGATTCCTATATTTTGAATTTACATTTTGCCTACACATAAATTTTGATATAGTTGTATGGGATTGATGCATGCATAATTGTTATCAAGTGATTCTTAGGCTCAGGTGGAGTTTGCTTATAAGGAATACCTTTTCTCCATCTGAACCTTAGAAGAACTTATCCAGGCGCGTAGCAGTGCTTATCCCCCAACTTTGAAGAAGATGGGGGTGTTAGCAATGGTAGCGGTCGGATAAAAATTCTTGACAGGTTAAAAAATAACGTTATAATAGAACTATATAAAATTGAATTTGTTAACTGTGAAAAAGAGGATTAGGGATAATGGGAGTATAAAGAGAGGAAAACTTATTGGTTGAGAGGTTTTCTATATGGATTATCTTGAAGGTAGCTTTGGAGTTTCTTTGCTGAAATAGTAGTAGGTAAAGACGGTTTTCTTAATCGTTATTTTTTAAGAGCCTGTATTTACAGGAAAAAAGGTGGTAACGCGGGTCTTCGTCCTTTATGGATGAAGGCCTTTTTTGATTTAAAGATGTAAGTACTTGAATTGGCATTAATATTAGAATATCTAATAACTAGGAGGAGATTTAATGGCACAAAAGAAAGAAATGGCAACTACTTATAACCCAAAAGAATTTGAAGATAGACTTTATAATTTTTGGCAGGAAAAAGGATACTTTACACCTAAAGCAGAGGAAAATAAAAAATCTTATACAATAGTAATACCACCTCCAAATATTACAGGAAAATTGCACCTTGGACACGCACTTGATGATACTATACAGGACATAATAATAAGGACTAAGAGAATGCAGGGCTACAGTACACTATGGCTTCCTGGTGAAGATCATGCAAGTATTGCAACTGAGGTAAAAGTTGAAAAGGAACTCTTAAAAAAGGGAATAGAAAAAAAGGAAATAGGAAGAGAAAAATTTCTTGAAGAAACCTGGGACTGGAGTAATGAATACAGGGGAAGAATAAGAAATCAGGTAAAGAAACTGGGTTGTTCTACAGACTTTACAAGAGAGCGATTTACTATGGATGAAGGCCTCAATAAAGCAGTAAAAAAATTCTTTGTAAAGCTATACAACGATGGCCTTATATATCAGGGAAACAGGATAATAAATTGGTGTCCTAAATGTCAGACAGCTATATCTGATGCAGAGATCGAGTATGAGGAGCAGCAGGGGCATTTCTGGCATATAAAATACAAAGTTGTAGACAGTGACGAATATCTTGAAATTGCAACTACAAGACCTGAAACCATGTTTGGAGATACAGCTATTGCAGTTAATCCTAAAGATGAAAGATATAAACATTTAGTTGGAAAAAAAGCTATACTTCCAATTATAAATAGGGAAATACCTATAGTTTCCGATGACTATGTAGATATGGAGTTTGGTACTGGAGCGGTTAAGATAACACCAGCTCACGACCCTAATGACTATTATGTAGGAAAAAGGCACGACCTGCCTGAAATAATAATAATGAATGAAGATGGAACTATAAAGTTACCTGGAACAAAATATGATGGACTTGATAGATATGAAGCTAGAAAATTATTAGTAGAAGATTTAGATAAACAGGGATTTTTGGTTAAAATCAAAGAACATGCACATAATGTAGGATGTCATGACAGATGTGGTACTACTATCGAGCCTATGCTTTCAAAGCAGTGGTTTGTAAAAATGAAGTCACTGGCAGAACCTGCTATTAAAGTTGTAAGGGACAAAAAAGTTAAATTTGTACCTGAAAGGTTTGAGAAAACTTACTTCAACTGGATGGAGAATATTCAGGATTGGTGTATTTCAAGACAGCTCTGGTGGGGACATAGAATTCCTGTTTGGTACTGCAAGGATTGTGGTGAAGTTATAGTAACAGATGGAGAAGCTAAAAAATGTCCAAAGTGTGGTTCAACTAACCTAGAGCAGGATAAAGATGTACTGGATACCTGGTTTAGTTCTGCACTATGGCCTTTTTCAACACTTGGATGGCCGGATAAGACAGAGGATTTGAAGTGTTTTTATCCTAACAATACTCTTGTTACAGGATACGACATAATATTTTTCTGGGTTGCAAGGATGATATTCTCAGGTCTTTACTGCATGGGGGACATTCCTTTTGAAAATGTACTTATACATGGTATTGTAAGGGATTCTCAAGGAAGAAAAATGTCAAAATCTCTTGGAAATGGTGTAGACCCAATAGAAGTAATAGATAAGTATGGAGCAGATGCTCTTAGATTTACCCTTATTACAGGAAATGCACCAGGAAATGATATAAGATATTATCCAGAAAGAGTTGAAGCGTCTAGAAACTTTGCTAACAAGATATGGAATGCTTCAAGATTTGTACTTATGAATATAGATGAAGCTTTAATGAATAAATATAAAGGCTGCAAAGATTACAGCGGCGCAGATAGATGGATAATGTCCAAATTAAATACTCTTGTAAAAGAAGTTACAGATAATATAGAAAAATTTGAACTTGGTATAGCTTCCCAGAAATTATATGACTTCATATGGGGAGAATTGTGTGACTGGTATATAGAACTTGTTAAACCTGTTATGTATGGTGAAGATGAAAAAGCTAAAGGTGTGGCATACAATGTATTAAACAATATACTATCCACAAGTTTGCAGCTGCTTCATCCTGTAATGCCTTTTATAACTGAGGAGATATATACTCACCTTTATACAGAATATGAGTCTATAACTATATCTAAATGGCCAGAATATGATGAGAGCTTGAAAGATTTAAAGGCAGAAAAGGATATGGAATATATCATAGAGGCTATTAAGGAAATAAGAAATATAAGGACAGAAATGAATGTACCATTTTCTAGAAAAGCAAAACTCATGGTTTATGTAACTGAAAAAGATGCATTTGAGGCTTTTGAAAATGGAGAAGACTATTTCAAAAAATTAGCTTCTGCTAGTGAAGTTGAATTCTTAAAGGATAAAAATGATGCACCAAAGAATATAGTATCTGCAGTAACTAGAGGAGCAGAATTATTCATTCCACTCTTTGATTTGGTAGACATGGATAAGGAAATTGAGAGACTTAATAAGGAAAAGAAGAAATTAGAGGGAGAAATAAAGAGAGTAGAAAACAAGCTTTCAAATGAAAAGTTTGTTTCTAAGGCACCAGAAGCTGTAGTAAATGCAGAGAGAGAAAAAGGTGATAAATACAGAGAAATGTTGAATACTGTAGTTGAAAGATTGGAAAATATAAAATAAACAAAACATAGGGATGTGTTACTATGAATTATGATGAAGCAATCGAGTACATAGAAACTACTGCTAAGTTTGGTAGTAACTACGGACTTGATAGAACACAGAAAATGCTGGAGCTTTTAGGCAACCCGCAGAAAAAGATAAAGACAATACATGTGGCCGGTACCAATGGTAAAGGTTCTATTACCGCAATGGCAAACAGAATACTAATGGAAGCCGGGTTTAAGGTAGGTATGTATACGTCACCTTATTTAGAGGTATTTGAAGAGCGAATTCAGATAAATGGTGCCAAAATACCTAGAGATGATTTGAGCAGGGTAGTAACCAAGGTATCAGAGGCTGTTAAAAAGGTTATTGAACTTGGATATGAAAACCCTACTGAATTTGAAATAATTACCTGTGCCATGTTCAATTATTTCTATGAAAAGAAAGTTGATATAGCCATAATTGAAGTGGGTCTTGGGGGGAGACTTGATGCCACAAATGTTATGGAGCCATTTTCAAAAGAAGAAAATGGAGGAGTACTGCTTAGTATAATTGCTTCCATAAGCTATGATCACATGCAAATACTAGGAGATACCTTGGCTGGGATAGCTCATGAAAAGGCAGGCATAGTTAAACCTGGTATACCTGTAATACTTTATCCTCAAGAAAAAGAAGCAGAAGAAGCTATAGAAAGGGTATGCAGTGAAAGGGGCAGCAGCCTTATAAAGGTTCCCTGTGACTGCGTAGAGGTTGAGGACCAGGAAAAGATCAACAATAACAGCACAGAATATGTACAAAAAATAAAGGTGCATACAAAGAAAGGAGATTACTATATTAAGTTATCTCTTTTAGGTAAACACCAACTTAAAAATTGTGCTTGTGCTTTATTTGCTATAGAGGAACTGTCCAGGTATGGATTTGAAATAGACAAACAAACTATATTAAAAGCACTTCCTGATGTGAAATGGATTGGTAGACTTGAAGTGATGCACCGCAAACCATTAGTTGTAATAGATGGGGCACACAACAGAGAAGGAATTTCCATGCTGAGCCAAAACTTAGTCAGCTATTTTAACTATAATAAGATGATACTTATATTGGGTATACTGGCAGATAAAGAAGTTGAAATAATGGTAAAAACCATTGTTCCTCTAGCAGAGAGAGTAATAGCCGTTACCCCAAACAATACAAGAGCTGAAAATTCAAAAGAGTTAAAAAATGTTATAGAAAAATATAATTCTAAATGTGAAGCTTTGGACAGCTATGAAGAGGCTTATGAAAAGGCACTTTCCTACTGCAGTGAAGATGATATTTTATTGATATCAGGTTCTCTTTATATGATAGGCGGCATGAGAAAAATTATAAGAAAGCACAATAACGTCAAATAAGCACTATAGAGTTTCTAGATTGAAAGTTAACTTATACAAAGCATGTAATGACAAATTTTAGCACCATAAAAACTTTTGATAAGTCTAAAGCTTGGCATTTAGAAAAGCTAAGAACCTTAGATAAACTCGTACCTCAAACATACCTAAGCTCCTAAGATTTTCTAAAATGCCTCGCTAAGACTTATGGAAAAGTTTTTAAAGGTTCTTTCAATTTTGTCATTACATTTTATGTATAAGTTTAAATTTCAATTAGAAACACTATATAGATTTAGATTTATATAGGTATTCTAACTTAAAAATCAACTTATACGCAGGCATATTTTTACAATAATGAAGTTCTTTTAAATATTTTTTATATAAGTCTTAGAAAAAAATTCGTAAAAACTTAGAACTTTTGAGTTGTCTGAGGTACGAGTTTTCAAAAGTTCTTAGCTTTTTTAGAATTTTTTACTTAGACTTATCAAAATATTTAATGAACTGAAGGTTGTAAAAAATATCCGTAGTATAAGTTGATTTTTTGCTTAGAGAATCTATATGTTAAATAAATTTTTTACTTACGTCTTAAAACTAATTTTTTAAGGGCAGTTGCAAATTGATCAGGGCAGGAAGTTCCTTTTCCGCTGCAGGAAATCCCTTGTAATTTTTCAACTGCTTCAGATACATCCATTCCCTCTACTAATTTTGATATACCTTGTAAGTTCCCATCACATCCTCCTACAAAATTTACATTTCTAATTTTGTTTTCTACAACATCAAAATCTATTTGATCTGAACAAACTCCTTTTGGTACATAACTGTACATTTCATCACCTTGTTTCATATAAAATAAATGTATTAACAAAATAATTATATAGAATATAAAGTTAATATACAATAAAATAAATAAATTATTATTACCTATTTTAGATAAGCTTCATATTATAGTTGTAAGGGGGGCGATGGTGCATTGGAGTATCTTTATATATGTAGCACTTCTTCTGATACGGTATCAAAGGTAAATTTGGATGATTTTCATGAAGAAGCGAGAATACATTTAAAATCTGAGGACATTACCTATAGAGTTGGACCCCACGGCATATGCTTAAGTGATTCTAAACTTATAACAGCAAACAGATATAACAACAGTATATCTATAATAGACATAAAAAATGAAATTCAGGAAGAAACTTATTATGTGGGGGCATGTTGCAATGATATTATTGCCTATAAAAATAATGCATATATAATATGCAGTGATTTGAACAGCTTACTTGTTTTTGATCTTAACATGAGGAGAGTGGTTGAAGAAGTTCCCTGTGGAAATCTTCCTTACAGTATATGCTTGAATAAGGAAAAAAAACTACTGGTAATATCTAACATGGAGGATGATAGCATAACCCTAATAGACTGTAAAAAAAATGAGCGTATAGCTAACATAAGAGTAGGGTATTATCCTACCAAGGCTGTGTTTGCAGTAGATGGACAGCATATACTTATTTGTGAAAGCAATATAGGATCGGAGTTTAGGGGAAGCATAGCTATAATATCACTTAAAAACTATAAAATTATAAATAGAATTATTGTGGGAAATTCACCAATAGACATATATTGCAGCAGTAGATACTGTTTTGTATCTAATTTTGGAGATGGCACAATAAGTGTTTTGGATATAAACAATTACAAGGAGAAAAAGAGATTGATTGTAGGGGGTATGCCTCAAAGTATATTAAAACGGAGGGGAAGTTTATATGTGGGTGATAATTATAACAATTTATTGATAAAGGTAAATTTAAAAAATGAGAATAAAAAATATCTACCTATAGGTGGAGAACCTACAGGTATGGTTGCTAAATAAACTTTTAATCATCCACAAGTAATTCAACTATTTTATAATAAATTTCTGAAAAGTTTTTTTCCCACTTTTCACATAGTTGTTGAGCAGTTTTCTTAGAGTCTACATTTAGGTTCAAGTTCATTAAAGTGGAATTACTTTCTGATATTTTTAAATTTACCATAAAGCTGTTTTTATTTTTAGTTGTATAGTTGGCATTTATCGAAATTTTACTTTCTATGTCGTGAAAACGCTTATCTATATAGTTGTCTGATATATCTATTTTATTTTTGGAAATTCTATTTCCAAACAGGGACAATACCTTTATGCCTTTTTTGGTGATTATGAATTTATGGTTATTTTCAGAATCTATCTGCTTGATAAAATTAGAGGATAGAAGCTCATTTAAATATTGCTGAAGAGTAAAATAATTTATTAAATCATTTTCCAGTATGATATCAGTTATTTGGTTATTGGAAATAGGAAACTTGGTTTTTTTAAATATGTAAAGCAGAAGTAATTTATTTTCTGCTAGTTCTAAAGTATTTTCAAACATTTAAAATCCTCTCCATTGAATTAAGAATACTAAAATAATATATATGTATATTATAGCATAGTTGTATAAAGTATTTGAATGGATATTTTTTGAATGTAATGCATCTACAATAAATTTTTTGAATTTTGTAATATTTGTTATTATAAAATACTATATAAAATTATGAAATAAATATATTGTGGAGGTAAAAATTGAAATCAAAATTTATAAAAAAGATATTTATGGTAACCATATTGTTGCTTACAGCTATTGGAATATCAATATTTACAAATTATGGATACAAAGGTGCATTTGCAACATTAAATAGGAAATTACCCATTTACTGCGTTGACACAAAAGATAAAAAAGTTGCCATAACCTTTGATGTTAGTCTAGGGGATGAATATATTGATAAGATATTAAATGTACTAGATAAACATAATATAAAAGCTACATTTTTTGTAGTAGGGGACTGGGTTGATAAAAATCCTGATAAATTAAAGGACATATATACTAAAGGACACGAAATAGGAAATCATTCAAATAGGCATCCTAACATGACAAAAATATCTAGAGATAAGGTCATTGAAGATATAAATATAAATGAAGCTAAAATAAGAAGCATAATAGGAAGTGGAACAAAACTATTTAGATGTCCTGAAGGAGCTTATAATGACGATGTAATAGATGCAGTAAAGAGCTCAGGATATTACTGTATTCAATGGGATGTAGATAGTGTAGACTGGAAAGAACAAGGGGCAGATCTTGAATACAATAGGGTTATAAAAAATACAAAACCAGGTTCTATAATATTATTTCATAATAGTGCAAAGTATACACCAGGAAACTTAGAAAGGGTAATAACAAATTTAAATGAAAAAGGATATAAGTTTGTTAAGGTAGGAGATTTGATATACAAAGATAACTATAAAATGGAATATGACGGAAAGCAGATGAGAAATTAATATAACTTATGCTAAACAGTTATTGAAAAACACAATAAATATGTATTATAATGGCAATGAGGGTAAGTGTCAATGATTGGATTACAATTTAGAAATAGTATAAAAAAACATATCCTGTTTAAAATAATTTTAAAACATATATTTTAACAGGGGGTAATAAAGATGCAGTCTATAGAGATTATTGAAACTAACGTTCAATTTAAAAAGTATTTAGTAGAGTTGCTTAATTTAATGGATTTAAACTACTGTATGTTTACAGACAATGGTACTAATAGAAAGGTAAATTATGTAGTACTAAATTCTATAGATGAAAGATATAAAGTTTTAGATGGAAGTTATTGTTTTGTAAATATGGATTTAATAAATAAAAAGAAAAATAATGTGAATATATCCGGTTGCATGATAACCTATGGACTGGGAAGTAAGAATACGGTTACTATATCGAGTTTAGATTATTCTAGAGGATTTGTATATTGTCTTCAGAGAGATATTATATATGAGGGAAAAAGGGTGATTGAGGCTCAGGAAATTCCAGTTAATATGGCACTCAGTGATATTGATGAACTTTATGCAGCTGTAGTAGCTATAACTATAGGTCTTATGGAAGACAAGTACATTTATGATTTGATCAAAAAAAAACATTTATGACTTTAAGCTAAATTATAAGTATATTTTTGTTTTTTAATGAATAACTATATGATAATGAAACATTTAAAACTAAGGGAAAGAGGGGTTTATGATGGACAATTTAATGTTAAACAATAAGATCTATCTTGAAGGTACAGTAGTTTCAGAATTACAATTTAGCCATGAAATGTATGGAGAGGGCTTTTATACCTTTGATATTGAGGTTCCTAGATTAAGTGAAAGCAAGGATGTACTATTCATTACAATTTCAGAAAGGCTTATAGGTGGAATGGATATCAAAGTTGGAACTGATGTAATAATAGAAGGACAACTTAGATCTTACAATAAGTTTGTGGATGGAGCAAACAGATTGATATTAACTGTATTTGCAAGAAATATAGATTTTTGTACTGAAAGGAGTAAAAATCCAAATCAAATTTTTCTGGATGGATTTATATGTAAGGAGCCAGTTTATAGGACAACTCCCTTTGGCAGAGAAATCTCAGATATGCTTCTAGCTGTAAACAGAGCTTATAATAAGTCTGATTACATACCTACGATTGCTTGGGGAAGAAATTCTAGGTTTTGTAAATCATTAAAAGTAAGTGATAATATAAGAGTTTGGGGAAGATTACAGAGTAGGGAATATCAGAAAAGGATATCGGATACTGAAACTATAAGGAAAATAGCTTATGAAGTTTCTATATCTAAAATGGAAAAAGTTAATAAAGATAATGAAAAAATCCAGGAAGAAGAGGAAAAAGAACAGCCGAAAAATGAAGATGAAAATAACCTGCAGGATAACATAGGCGATAAGCGTATATCATAAAATTTGTATTTACAGGGTATAGATCTTGTCCTTAAAATTAAGGAGGTTATACCCTGTATTTTGCAGGTAAATTATTTTCTTAAATCGGATAAAATTTTAGTTTTGCCTTTAGTTTTATCATCTACTGACTTTACTATTTTTGCGGGACTTCCAGCAGCTACAACTCCTTCAGGTATATCTTCTGTTACTACTGAACCTGCTGCAATTACAGAGCCACTTCCGACTTGTACTCCTTCTAAAATTACGGAGTTAGCTCCTATAAGTACATTGTCACCTATTTCACATGGAGATTTACTAGGTGGTTCTAAAACTCCAGCTACAACAGCTCCAGCACCTAAATGAACATTTTTGCCAAGCTTTCCTCTAGCACCTACTACTGCATTCATATCTACCATGGTGCCTTCACCTATTTCTGCACCTATGTTTATAACGGCACCCATCATTATAACTGCATTTTTACCTATTTTGACTTTATCTCTTATAATAGCACCTGGTTCAATTCTGGCATCTATATTTGTTAAATTGGCAAGGGGAATGGCTGAATTTCTTCTGTCCTGTTCTATTCTAAATTGCTTGATGTTATCTTTATTTTCTTCTAAAAATTTTGATATTTCATTGCTTTCCCCAAAGAGAACGTAAAAATCACCACTATTATAATTTTCTATGGTACCCAAATTACAATTTGATATATCACCTTTAAGATAAACTTTAATTGGAGTAGATTTTTTAGCCTCTTTTATATACTTTGCTATTTGGTATGGATCTGTAAGATCATATTTTGCTTCCATTTTAAATCATCCTTTCCATTTTATTCATAATGAATAAATTTTAGTGTTTTATAGTAAGCGTAACTACATTTTTAGGTTTTTAAGCAAATTATAACACATAAAAGTTTAAGTATGTAGATATTTTGTACTTAATATCAGGATTTTTTTGTGGAGTTTTTTAGTATTTTACCTATTTGTTCATGGGTAAACTTATAGGATGTTTTACAAAAGTTACATTTTAATTCTTCTGTTTTTCCTTCATTATAAATTTCCTCTAAATCTTTTGCACCTATGCTTATAAGAGCTTTTTCAACTCTTTCTCTTGAACAATCGCACTTATAAAGAGGTGTGAGTTCATCTAATATTTTCAATCCCATATCCTTAAAGATATCATTTAATATTTCTGAAATGCTCATGCCATTAGATATCATATTTGATATAGGTGGAATCTCCTGTAATCTACATGTAACTAAGTCTGCAAGAAGATCTTCTGCTCCAGGCAGCATTTGAATTATGAATCCACCTGAGGCCTTTATGCTTAAATCTATATCTACGAGAACTCCAAGGGCTACTGCAGATGGAGTTTGTTCTGAAACTGTAAAGTAGTAAGCTAGGTCGTCTCCTATTTCTCCAGTTTGTATGGGAATTTTGCTGGAGTAAGGTTCTCTTAATCCCATACTTCTTACTACAGTTAAATATCCGTTGGTTCCTATGATTCCACCTACATCTAGTTTTCCCTTACTATTTAGGGGAAGATCTGCAAGGGGATTTCCTATATATCCTTTTACATGACAGTCAGCATAGGAGGTTATAGTTATTCCATTAGCTTCACCACCTCCTGAAATCATAAGGGATAAATTATCTTTAGGTGATTTTAACATTGAGCCCATAAGGCTTCCTGCAGTGAGCATTCTTCCAAAGGCTGCTGCAGCTGTAGGAGCACATCCATGGATTTTAACAGCTTCATTTACTAGATTTGTAGTAGAGGCTGCTATTATTCGAATGTTATCATCTTTAGCTGTAGCTCTTATTAATTTATCTATCATTTAATTTTCATCTCCTAATCATACGTGTATTAAAGTTTAGTTACTACATATGATATTCTTTCAGAAGTATCAGTTATGATTTTATCACTGTAGTTGTCCAACTTATTTACAATTTTAAATCCACAATTTTTTAAGGTGGATTCTATATATTCGCAAGTATAAGCCCTTTCACGGTGGTTTTCATCAAATCGTTTGTAAAAATCTTCATGCTTTATAAAAAATGTGAGATACATGTCCACAATGTCATCTTTCAAATAATTTTCCCATATATAGGTAATATCTTCATCGTCGTAAGTATAGGTATTATTACCTAATATATTAGTAATTTTGTAATAGGAATTTATATCAAATATGAATATACCATTGTTTTCTAAATGATTGAATACACTTTTAAAGTAATTTTGCAATTCTGATTCTTTTAATATATAGTTTGTAGAATCAAGACAGCAAGTTATGAGATTGAATTTCCTATTTAGTTCAAAATTAGTTATGTCCTGACATATAAAGTTTACCTTTAATCCACTGTTTCTAAGCTTTATATCTGCTTCTGATAGCATTTCACTGGATAAATCTACTGCCCAAGTATTCTTAAAATAAAATGCCAAATTTTCTGTCATGTTACCTGTACCGCAGGCTAAATCCAGGTAATTTTCTCTATCTATATTTAATTTTTTACATATGTTTATGATTTTTTTGGCCCATGTACTGTAATCTATATCGCTGTTTATCAGGTTGTCATATATATGAGCAAATTTTCCATAGCAGTTCATTTTTATTTCCGTTATGAAGTTTTATAACGGTCTTTAACTCCCTTCTTCTAGGTATTTTTATGGGTGTTTAAAGTTAAAATTGTATTTATCAATTAATATTATATATATTTAAGATATAAGTCAAATTTATTGTCTATCTTTGCTTGTATTATTGTTTATCAGATTTTCATTTTTAGGTATATTTAATTCTTTTTTTCTCTTAGTCATCATACCGCCAATTCTTCCAGTTTCTTCAGCTGTTAAACTGCTCCATCCAAATGAATTAACTTTTTCTTTTAATCCTAGTTCTTCAGCTATTTCATATTTTAATTTTTCTCTGAACTTTTCAGCTTCTGTAAGTTCTTTGTTTGATTTTAATTTTGCTTTTATGATTTTTTTTAAGGGCGTTTTTGACATTGATACCATCCTCCCACTTTTAATATAAATTATTTTTACCCCAAAAGCGAGATTTATACATACTATAATTACTATAGGATAAATGTATAATATACTATAATAATTATAGTATATATTTTAAATATAATATACATTTAAAGGAGCAATTTCAATGATATTGACGTAACTATAGGGATTTTGAGTAATACATTTTGGAAATTAAATAGTTTTCTCAATAGACCAATTGTTAAATTTTAAAATAAAAACAATTAAATATATTTTAAAATGAATTATAAGTTGCACATAATGTTTTAGGTAGTATGAAGGATGCGTTGTTTTTAATTCCAAATTATATTTATTTCTATGAACATATTTCAAGAGTTTAGTGTAAAATGTTTATTAAGATATATTTAAAATTAAATAGGTTACCTTTTTAGGATATCATGGTATTATATATGGTATTATATTTAATAATAGATTTTAAATTTAAATGTTTAATCAATTTATATTATAAAATTTTTAGGAGGAATATTAAAAATGAGTTGTAATGTGGCAGTAGTTGGATGTACTGGAATGGTAGGAAGAAAATTTATAGAGGTGCTGGAAGAAAGAGATTTTCCAATAGAAAAATTGTATTTGTTTGCATCTGCTAAATCAAATGGGAAAATATTAAAATTTAAGGATAAAGATTATGTTGTAGAGGAATTAAAAGAAGATAACATAAAAAATAAAAAAATAGATATTGCTCTTTTTTCAGCAGGTGGAAGTGTAAGCCTTAAATTTGCACCTATATTTTCAAAATATGGTGCAGTAGCTATAGATAATAGTAGTGCGTGGAGAATGGATAAAGAGGTACCTTTAGTAGTTCCTGAAGTAAATCCAGAGGATATAAAATGGAATAAAGGTATAATTGCAAATCCTAATTGTTCAACTATACAAGCTGTAGTAGCAATTAAACCTCTTTATGACAAATATGGCATAGAAAGAATTATATATTCTACATATCAGGCTGTATCTGGTGCTGGGATGGGAGGATATAATGATTTACTGGAAGGATATAAGGGAAATGCACCTAAGAAATTTCCTTATCCAATAGCAGGAAATGTACTTCCTCATATAGATGTGTTTTTGGAAAACGGATACACTAAAGAAGAGATGAAAATGGTAAACGAGACAAAAAAAATATTACACGATGATACTTTAAGAATTACAGCTACTACAGCAAGGGTACCAGTAGTTTATTCTCATAGTGAAAGTATAAATGTAGAACTTAAAAAAGATTTTAAAGTAGAGGATATTTTTGAATTGTACAAGAATGCTGCTGGAGTAGTGTTAAAAGATGATGTGGACAATTTAGTATATCCAATGCCAATAGAAGCAGCAGGAAAAGATGAAGTATTTGTAGGAAGAATACGAAGGGACTTTAGTGTAGACAATGGATTAAATTTATGGGTTGTAGCAGATAACATAAGAAAAGGGGCTGCTACTAATGCTGTTCAAATAGCAGAATGTATAGCTAAGGATAAATAAATAATGTAATATAATTTTAATGATGATAAGTATATTAAATTTTTAATTTTAGGAAGGGGTGCTTTTAATGAGCTTGTTTAAGGGTTCAGGGGTAGCTATTATTACCCCATTTAATAATGATGGAGTGGATTTTAATAAATTAGAAGAATTACTTGAGTGGCAAATTAAATCAGGTACAGATGCAATAATAATTTGTGGAACTACAGGTGAAGCTTCTACTATGACTGAAAAGGAAAGAAAAGATACAATAAAATTTACAGTAGATACTGTTAAGAAGAGAATTCCGGTTATTGCAGGTACAGGGAGCAATTGTACAGAATCTGCTGTAACTATGAGTAAATGGGCAGAAAGTATAGGGGTAGATGGAGTCCTTGTAATCACACCTTATTACAATAAAACTACACAAAAGGGATTAGTAGAACATTTTAAGGCAGTGTCTTCAGGTATAAAAACTCCTATTGTAGTATACAATGTTCCTGGAAGGACAGGATTAAATATACAGCCTAAAACTTTAAAGGAATTATGTAAACTAGATAATGTGGTAGCTATTAAAGAAGCCAGTGGAAATATAAGTCAAATTGCTAAAATGAAAGCTTTATGCGGGGATGATATTGATTTATATTCTGGGAATGATGATCAGGCAGTTCCTATAATGTCATTAGGGGGACTTGGAGTTATATCTGTCCTTGCAAATATCATTCCTAAAGATATACATGATATGTGCAAGTTGTTTTTGGAGGGCAATGTAAAAGAAGCATTAAAGATCCAACTAAATGCTCTTACACTTATGAATACTATGTTCATAGAAACAAATCCTATACCTATAAAAACTGCGATGAATATTTTGAAAATGAATGTTGGAAATTTAAGACTTCCACTTTGTGACATGTCCGAGGGAAATTTAGATATTTTAAAATCAGAACTTAAAAACTACGGACTTTTAAAATAAAAAATAGGTCTATTAAAAGTATTGCGTAAAATGAAGGTTAACTTTCTTTAACTTAACGTACAGGATTTATTTCTTTCACATTAATCAATATGTAAATTTTGCAATTAATGATTATTAATAATTTGAGGAGAGGTTTAAATGATTAAAATTATACTAAGTGGATGTAATGGCAAAATGGGAAAAGTAATAACTAATTTAGTAGAAGATTTCCCAAGATTGTCTATATCAGCAGGAATAGATAAGAAGGATGAAAAGTCAAATTTTCCTGTATTTACCAATATATCAAATTGTAATGTAGAAGGAGATGTAATATTAGATTTTTCAAGACCAGATTCACTTGATTCACTTCTGCAGTATGGCATAAAGCATAATGTTGGAATTATATTTTGTACTACAGGGTATACTGAAGAACAAATTACAAAAATTAAGGAAGCTTCAAAGTCTATTCCAATTTTTAGATCTGCCAATATGTCTATAGGTATAAATGTCATGAATAAAGTATTAAAAGATGTAAGTGCTCTTTTATATAAGAACTTTGATATAGAGATAATAGAAAAACATCATAACCAAAAAGTAGATGCTCCAAGCGGGACAGCATTACTTTTAGCAGATACTATAAAGGATAGTATATCGGAAAAAGTAGATTTTGTGAATGGAAGAGAAGGAATAAAAAAGAGAACTCATAATGAAATAGGCATTCATGCCGTAAGGGGTGGAAGTATAGTAGGAGAACATGAAGTTATATTTGCAGGTCAAGGAGAAACTATAGAGATAAAGCATACAGCTATTTCCAGAGAAGTTTTTGCCGTAGGAGCACTTCATGCTTGTGAATTTATGTATAAGAGAGAAAAAGGTTTTTATTCAATGGAAAATGTAATTGATGGTAAATAAGATAAAGTTCCCTAGGGAACTTTATCTTTTATATTTTTAAAGTGTCTAACCATTTCTCTATTTTTGATAGGCACAATTTAAGTTCTTCCATACTATAGGCATAGGATATTCTCACATGACCTTCTCCCCCTGGTCCAAAGGCTGAACCTGGTACTATAGCTACACCGCCTTCTTTTAAAAGTCTTTCACAGAAATCATTACTTTTTATACCAAATTTTTTTATTGATGGAAATATGTAAAAGGCACCTTTAGGTAAGTTTACCTGGAATCCCAGAGACTTTAATTTGTTGTAAATATAATCTCTTCTTTCTATAAATTTAGACTTCATATAGGTTACATCTTCCATACAGCTTTTTAAGCCTTCGTAAGCTCCCCATTGAGAAATAGAAGGAGCACAGGATACATTGTATTGGTGTACTTTTATTATCTCATTCATAAAATATGTGCTTGCACATACGTATCCTATTCTAAGTCCTGTCATTGAGAACATTTTGGAGAATCCACCTATTAAAATTACTTTATCTTTTATTTCATCGTATTGTGCAATAGAGTAATAATCTTTTTCAAAGCATAGTGAAGCATATATTTCATCGCTTAGTACCAGTACATCATTTGCTTTAAGTAGATTAAATAAATTAGTGCTGTCTTCTTTAGATAAAATAGCACCTGTTGGATTACAAGGATAGGAGAGAACTATTAATTTAGGCTTTTCGTTCTCCAATATTTCCTTTAACTCGTCAAAATCAATGGCAAAGTTATCATTTAAACTGTAGTTTACTATACTTCCACCTAAAATTTTTACACAGCTTTCATAAGCAGGGTAGGCAGGAGTTGGTATCAATACTTTATCACCTGGATTTACAAGAGTTACAAATACATCCATTAAAGCTTCGCTTCCACCTATGGTAATACAGGTTTCTTCTGCGGTATAATGTATGCCTAAGTTTTCAAGGTACTTTGATATTTCTTCTCGGAGCTCTACAATTCCAGCATTTGATGTATATCCAGTTTTATTGTTTTCGATAGCTTTTATCATAGCTGCCTTAATTTTTTCAGGTACATTAAAATCAGGCTGACCTAAGGTTAGAGATATGGCATCCGGGTAGTTAACTACTTTGTTATAAAATTTTCTAATGCCTGAAAGTTCTATAGAATTAACATTTTTTGATATACTATTCAAATTTTCACTTCCAATCTATATATTTATTTATCCGATGACTACCTGCTCTAATACTCCCACTTTTCCAAGTGTGAGTAAAGAGCAGCTACGTCCCTGGATAAGTTCTTCTAAGACTCAGATGGAGAAAGAATATTCCTCATAAGCAAACTCCATCTGAGTCTAAGAATCACTTGATATGAATTGTACTCTAATTCATAAAATTATTCCACTTTATATATATGTGTATCTGCAATTCGTAATTTGAAATTAAATAAAAAATTTCTCAACGAAGCAATGCGGCTTTAGGGGATTTCAAAGGCTAATATTTATACAAAAACTTTGAATATTTAATGCATAAATTGTATATTACGAATTGCAGATATGTGTATATTTTCATTAGAAAATATAACACTAATGAAGTGGAGGTGTGATTTTTGAGAAAAATATCCTTTATATTATTGTTAATTTTGTTTTTACCTAATGCATCGATAATTAAGGCTGACGAGCCCAGGAAGAACTTTGGAATACTAGTAGATCTTACAGAAGAAAAGCTGTATCTTATTGATAAAGATAAAAATATAATTATAAAAGAGTATCCTGTGGCCAGCGGTAAATCAGAAACACCTTCACCTATAGGAACTTGGAAGGTTGTCAGCATGGCTTCTTGGAGTGGAGGTTTTGGTACAAGATGGATAGGATTAAATGTCCCCTGGGGTAAATTTGGAATACATGGTACAAATAAACCCTATACTATAGGAGCTGAGGCTTCTCATGGGTGTATAAGAATGTTTAACAATGATGTAGAAGATTTATATAACTACGTTCATTATGGTATGATTGTGGCCATATATGATGGCCCATATGGCCCTTTTGGAAGGGGACTAAGGACATTAGAACCTGGAGACCGGGGAGCAGATGTGTATGAAATACAGAGAAGATTGAAAGATAAAGGATACTACTGCGGAAGTATGGATGGTATCTATGGAGATATTATGAAAAAATGTGTAGTCAAATTCAGAAGAGATAATAATCTTTCTGAAAGCCATGATGTGGATAAAAGTTTTTATAACAAACTTAAAATAATATTGATGGACTAATTGAAGCCCTGCTTCAATAAATTTTATATTTAAGATTTTTGAAGGAAAATATAAAGAAATGAATATAAAAGAAAAACTGTGGTCTACCCTACTGATAAACCACAGTTTACATTAATTTGGAGGCGCCACCCAGATTTGAACTGGGGATAAAGGTTTTGCAGACCTCTGCCTTACCACTTGG
>DAISLB010000042.1:0-19395 GCA_036820645.1 Clostridium sp. | reverse complement strand
TAGAAAGTGTTATTGAAAAAAGACTTAAAAAAGAAATTGAGAAGATAGGTGGAAAAGCATTAAAGTTTATTAGCCCAGGGATGTCAGGAGTGCCGGACAGGATAATATTATTACCACATGGAAGGATTGTTTTTGTAGAGCTTAAAGCACCAGGTGAGAAAAGGAGAAAGTTACAGGAGTACAGGGCAAAGGGATTAGAAAAATTAGGATTTAGAGTTGAATGTATAGATTCTATAGAAGGTGTTAATAGATTTGTAAAAGAGTTGACAGAAGGAAGGTGATATTGTGAGATTTAAACCTTATGAGTATCAGAAATATGCTATAAATCATATTTTGGAAAATTGTGCTTCTGGTTTATTTCTTTGAGAGTAGATATGGGTATGGGAAAAACTGTAAGCACCCTAACAGCAGTAGATGAATTGTTGTTTTTAGGCGATGTATACAAAGTACTTGTTATAGCACCACTTAGAGTAGCAGAAGATACCTGGAGTACTGAAGTTGAAAAGTGGGACCATCTAAATCATTTAAAAGTATCAAAGATTTTAGGAACTAAAAGGAATAGAGAAAAGGCTTTAATGCATAATGCAGATATTTATGTTACTAATAGAGAAAATGTAGATTGGTTAGTTAAATATTGTTTTGATAGCTGGTTGTTTGATATGGTCGTAATTGATGAGCTTTCAAGTTTTAAGAGTTCTAAGTCGAAAAGATTTAGATCTTTGAGGAAAGTAAGACCTTATTTTAAAAGAATAGTTGGACTTACAGGCACACCAGCACCTAACAGTCTTATAGACCTATGGCCACAGATATATTTGTTAGATGGTGGGAAAAGATTAGGAAAAACAATAGGCAGCTATAGAGAGCAGTATTTTACACCGGGTAATAGAAATCAGTTTGTAGTTTATAACTGGAATTTGAAAGAAGGTGCGGCGGATGCAATTGAAAATAAAATATCGGATATTTGTGTCTCTATGAAAGCAAAAGATTATTTAGATTTACCTGAAAGAATAGATAATATTATAAATATTAATTTACCTGAAAATGCAATCAAAAAGTATAAAGAGCTAGAAAAGGATCTTGTCTTAGAACTTGGAGAAGAAGATATAACAGCAGCAAATGCAGCAGTACTTACTAACAAATTGTTACAGATGGCTAATGGAGCTATATATGCAGAAAATCATAATGTAGTTGAAATACATGATGAAAAATTAAAGGCACTACTTGAAATTATAGAAGCAGCTAATGGAAAGCCAGTGTTGATATTCTATTCATTTAAACATGATTTTGACAGGATAGTTGAATTTTTAGAATCTAAAAAGATAAAAGCAGTTGGATTGAAAGATTCATCAGATATTAAAAAGTGGAATGAAGGTAATATACCAGTGCTTTTAGTGCATCCGGCAAGTGCAGGACATGGCTTAAATCTTCAATATGGAGGAAATATAATTGTCTGGTTTGGGCTTACGTGGAGTTTGGAATTATACCAACAGGCAAATGCAAGACTTCATAGGCAGGGACAAAAGGAAACTGTAGTTATACATCATTTAGTTTGTAAAAATACTATAGACGAAGATGTGATGAAGTCTTTAGGAAATAAAGAAGTAAATCAAAATATACTGCTTGAGGCGGTAAAAGCAAGGATAGAAAAATATTCTTAGGAGGATGGTTATGAATAAAAAGGTTTTAGCTAACTTGAGAAAAGAATTTAAAGATGGGAGTTATATGCTTCCTATAAAAGAAATACACACTGTATATCTTAAAAAAGATAATGGTGAAATAATAACACAAGATTCAAGAGTTTTAGGAAGAATGGATGTTGATACAAGAGAGCTGTATTTAAGTAATTTTAAGAAGATTTTAACAGGAACTATAGATTCTAAAATATATGAGTTGAATTTTAGGAGTGAAGCATATAGCACCACACAGGATATTTTACAGAAAACCTTAAATAAACAGATAAGTATGTCTGATTTTATAGATGAAATTGTGACTAAGATAGCAAATAATTTTAACTATGATACAGATATTGTTATAAACTTTATTAAGGCTGAATATTACCAGGCAAATAAAAATGTAGACGACCAAGTGAATGAATATGTACAATCTACGGAATTTATATTGTGTACTATAAATAAGGTGGAGGTACCAAAGAGAGTATTAAAATTTGATTATGCAGAGATGGAATTTAAAACAAATTCATCCCTAGATGTAACAGTGAATTTAAATTCACCTCTTGATGGATTTATGTATCCAAGTTTTGATGATGAAGGATGTGTTGATATGAATAAAATTATATATTATTCTCACAAAGCTAAAGGGCTAAATAATATGTTTGTTAATGATGTACTTGGGTGTGAAATAAAGTTGACAGCAGCAGAGGAAAAAACTTATTTTAATTGGATTCTTAAAACCATAACTGAAGATAATATCGAACCTTGGGTACTTCAAAATGTATATGAGGATATTATTGAAAAGATGGACAGGGATGGTACAGAAGTTAAACTGGGTATTGAAAATATAAAAGAAATATTTGAAGACAATGATATCGATACAAAACTTTTGCAAAATGCATTTGAAGAAATTGGTGATGCTAACTATAGATTTAGGGCAGAAAATGTAGTTCCTGACTTTGGAAGTAAATCTATAGAAATTCAAAGTGATAATCTGACTATCAAAATTACTCCTAGATGTTTACGACAGGTTAACCAGATAAAAGATGAAAAAGGAAGAAAAAATCTTAATATAGTTCTTAGTGAAGATGTATTGATAAACGGTATGGGAATCCAGACACAATACTAATTCAAGTCAAGATATAAAAAGTGAGGTGATGTTTTTTGGATTATGAAGAGGCTGTAAAAATAGGAGTAAGAGAGGGTATAAAGTATATTAAAGAGCAGGAATATCATAAAACTAAAAAAAGATATGATAGGCGATTGAGGAATACCAGGATGCTTCTTAAACATTATAGAAATTTGAAGATACATGATAAACTTGCAGATAAATCAAATAGCAGTGTATATGAAAATAATGCAATAGATATTTTAGATGATATTGATCCAATTAATGATGAAGAACAATATATACAGGCCATAAGTAGAACTAGAATAAGAACTTCAATAATAGTAGGACATATAAATAAATCCATGGAGTATTATAAAGCTATATGTGAGAAGGATGGCAATATTAAGAAAAGAAGATATGATATTATCAAATATATGTATTTAGAGCCGACTAAAGATAATATAATACCAACCTATGAGGAGACAGCAGAATATTTTAATCTTAACGTAAGGACTGTGGGTAGAGATATTAGACAGGGTATTGAAGATTTAAGCATATTATTTTTCGGGATAGATGGGATAAAACTATGAAAATATGTCCTTGTCAAGTAGTGTCAAGGTTAGGTATACAGCTAAAGTCCATTGAATATAACTTTAAAAGAGTGTCCTTTTGTATGGAATTGACATACATTTTATAATAGTATAATATGGTAATCAGTAAAATTATAAAAATTAATATCGTGTATATGTCAAAGACACTTAGTTGATTCTAGGTGTCTTTTGTTATGTGCAAAAGGAGTGATGCCATGAGTTTCTATAAGTCTACAGCATGGAAAAGTAAGAGTACGCATAAAATAGTGGATGCTGTATATTTAGAACCCACTATTGAATCTATAATAGAGGCATCAAGATTTGTTGGGAAGAAATTTGTTGATGATGATATATTCGAAGAGGCAACAGTTAAGTATGCTTATTGTGATGCAGTATTCTCACAAGGATTAAAGATAGAATCTAGTAAGGTAGCAAATATGTGTGATTATATAGTTAAAGGCGACAATGATTCATTACATGTAATTAGTAAAGATGAATTCAAGAGATGTTATGAACCAATACAGGATATATCAATGGAAGTAAATATACATGCAGAAGAATACAGAGATTTAATAGAAACAGGTATTCGAGTTGCCAATAGATTGAATAATATATTGAGCAGGTTAAAGAATCCGGTTGTTAAGTCATATAACTATGGTGATAAAAATAAGATAGATGTAACTATAAGGCCAACAGATAAGTGAACACAACACAGCTAGTACAATGGATTAATACTTTAATCAGGTATCATAATATAAAAGCTTTTTATAATTCTGCATTATGGGAGAATTTAAGGCAAGAAGTATTAGAAGAACAACATTATGAATGTCAGGTGTGCAAGGTTAAGGGTATGTATTCTCCTGCGGAGGCAGTTCATCATGTTAAATTTTTAAGGCAGCATCCAGAATTGGCACTTACTAAAAGTAATTTGATGTGTTTGTGTAAGGAATGTCATTATGAGGTGCATCATAAAGCGGAGAATAAACCGCAGTTGAATGAGGAAAGGTGGTGATACCCCCGGGTCTAAAAAATTAAAAAATAATACCATATTGGGAGAACGGGTAGTAGGAAAGACAAAACAGAAATCTCGCGCGTGTGAGAAAAAATAGCGTGAAAGGAGGGATGAAAATATGGCTAACGCAAGAAAAATCAAGGAATCCTTAATTAAACAGCTTCAAAATAAAAGTGCAAATGTTGAACATTTTTTAGGCTTAATTGATGATTATATCTGGTATTTTAAAGAAGAAAAGGAGATGCAAAAGGACATAAAGGAAAGAGGACGAACATATAAGGCATTGTCTGCATCTGGATATCCAATTGAAAAAGAGAATCCCTCTGTAAAAAACGCGGTAGTGTATAACAAGCAAAAGTTAGCCATTTTAAAACAATTGGAGTTGACGACTGATAACGTAGGCTGTGATGATGATGACGAACTCTAAGCTGATACCTGAAATACAAAACTATATTGACTTAGTTCGTAGTGGCACCATAGAAATATGCAAAGAGCAATTCCTGTTATGTGATTATGTTGAAAAGTGTTTTAGAGAAGAAAATATATTTGTAGATGATGAGCTGCTCCGTAAATATTTAAGTCTCCAAAAATATTTCCCCTTTGATTTATACGAATGGGAGATTTTTTGTTTTACCCTCCATAATTGTACTTATTCTAGGCCTGGTATTTTAAGATGGCCGGACTTATTTATTTATGTGGGCAGGGGTTCCGGCAAGAATGGCTATTTAAGCTTTGAAGATTTTTGTCTTATATCTGAGTACAACAAAATAAAACATTATGATATAGACATATGTGCCAATGCAGAAGACCAGGCCAAAACTTCCTTTGAAGATGTATATAATGTCTTGGAGGAAAATGAACAAAAACTTAAAAAACATTTTAGCTGGAATAAAGAACTTATTGAAAACCTTAAAACTAAATCTAAGTTAAGGTTTAGGACTAGCAACGCAAAATCCAAAGATGGTGGCAGGCCAGGTAAAATAGATTTTGATGAATACCACCAGTACGAAGACTACAAACTTATAAATGTATTTAAGACTGGTCTTGGTAAAAAGAAGAATCCCCGTACCACGATAACCACAACGGATGGTGATGTTAGGGGAGGACCCTTGGATAGTATTAAAGCCAGGGGGCTTAGAATATTAAATGAGCAGGGCGGCGATAATGGATTGCTGCCCTTTATGTGTAGGCTTGATAATGAAAAAGAAGCAGATAATCCTAAAATGTGGCATAAGGCTAATCCATCTTTGCAGTACAATGAGGAACTTTTTAGAGAGATACAGAAAGAGTATATTGACTATAAAGAAGACCCTGTAAGTAACTCTGCTTTTATGACTAAGAGAATGAATATTCCTATGGGAAATAAAGACCAGGAGGTTACAAGTTGGGACAACATACTTGCAACTAATCAGCCTATACCAGACTTGACAGGCTGTACTTGTGTAGCTGGAATTGACTATGCTAAAACCACAGATTTTGTAGCTGCTGGATTACTCTTTAAATATAAGGGTAAATATTATTGGATAACCCATACATGGGTATGTAGAAAATGTAATGACCTTGGAAGAATAAAAGCACCACTTGAAGAATGGGAAACTGAAAAAGGGGGTAAATTATTAACCTTTGTTGATGCTGTGGAGATATCCCCGGATATTCCTGCCCGTTGGCTTGAAGAGCAGGGACAGAAATATAACATAACTACACTAGGTATGGATAATTATAGACATACATTACTTGCTAAGGCTCTTAGAGAGGTAGGGTTTGATACAGATAAACAAGGGGCAAATAATACAAAACTTACAAGGCCGTCTAATCAAATGTTGGTTGCTCCTACAATAAACAGCTTGTTTGTAAATCATAATATTGTGTATGGAGATAACCCACTTATGCGTTGGTATACAAATAATACCTGTAAGCATCCTGAAAAATATGACAATATGACCTATGGGAAAATAGAACCTAAAAGTCGTAAGACAGATGGTTTTATGGCTTTTGTGGCTGCTATGTGCGCAGGAGGTATAGAGCTTGAGGACAGTGGAGAGGAAATAAATTTTGATATGGGAGTTTACACATATTAAAAAGGAGTGAGTGAATTGGAAAAGCCAAAGGATCTAATAGTAAAAATAACACTTGATGATTCTGAATATAAGTCTAAGTTAAATGATATTGAAAAACAGTTTGATAGGATAATTGAAAAGCAGAAACAAGTATTTGATGTAAAGCTCCATGAATAGGGCTTTTTTATTTTGCCTAGAAAGGTGGTGAGAATTTGGGATTTTGGGACTGGACAAAACATTTCTTTGGAGCTGATGCAGATACTGTTTATATAACACAAAAAGCCATAGAACAAACTACAAAATTAAATATAGAGAAGTTTGGAATTGTAATGGCCATTAATTTTATTGCAAGTGCTATTTCTAAATGCGAATTTAAGACATTTCTAAATGGCAAAGAAGTAAAGGGGGATGAATATTACCTCTGGAATATAGAACCTAACTTGAACGAAAGCTCCACACAGTTTTCGCAGAAGCTTATAAGTCGACTATTGTTTTATGGAGAAGCTTTAGTTATAGGGGTAAATGGGCAGCTGCTTGTAGCAGATAGCTTTAACCAGGTTGAATATGCTGTGGTGGAAAATTATTTTACAGATGTGTCTGTTAAAACTATGAATTTTAACAGGACTTTTAAAATGTCTGAAGTCATGTATTTTAGATTAAATGATACCAATATACGGAATTTGCTGGCGAACTTAATAAATGGCTATGAAGAACTTAATAATATGGCAGAAGGTAAATATAAACGTAGTGGCGGCAGAAAGGGAATAGCCAGAATAAACAAGCCACCTTCCGGTGATACAGAGTTTAAGAAGAAAATTGATGATTTATTTAACAGACAATTTAAAGCTTACTTTGAAGCTGAAAATGCAGTTATTCATCTTGAAAGAGGGATAGAATACGAGGAGCAGGGTGGGGAATCTGTAAAGAAAAGTACATCTGAAATAACAGATATACAAAATATTACTAAAGAAGCTTTTGACAGGATAGCACAGGCCTTTAGAATGCCACCTGCTTTACTTAGAGGAGATATTGCAGATATAGAAAAGATTACAGATAATTTTTTGAGTTTTTGCATAGATCCCATAGTAACTATTATAGGTGAGGAAGCCACCCGTAAAAGATATGGAAAACGGGCTTTTATAAATGGTTCTTATATAAAAGTAGATACCACTTGTATAAGGCATATTGACATATTTAGTATAAGCGAATCTTTTGACAAGCTTATTGCCAGTGGTGGTTACAGCATAGATGATTTGAGGATAAAGGCTGGTGATACACCCTTGAATACAGATTGGAGCAGAAGACATTGGATAACTAAAAATTATCAAGATATAGAGAATCCTGAAAGTAAGGGAGGTGAGGAATAATGGGAAAACCTATATTTTTAATAAAACAGGCGGCAGAGCCAAATACTTTGGAATTATACATTTATGACTATGTCCAGGGAGATAGCTATGATTGGTGGAGTGGAGAAACCATTGAAAGTGAAACCTCTGCTAACTACGTGAAGGGACAGCTTGAACAATCCCAAAATATTAGTCAGATTAATATTTATATTAATTCCTATGGTGGTGAAGTTAAAGAGGGACTTGCTATTTATAACCAGCTTAAAAGGCATCCAGCACAAAAGACGGTATATGTTGATGGATTCGCTTGTTCCATAGCTTCTGTAATTGCTATGGCAGGAGATAAGGTTATAATGGGTCCTAATACTTTGATGATGATACACCATGCTTCTATGTATGCCTTTGGTAATGCAGAGCAACTTAGAAAGGCGGCTAATGATGTTGAGGTAATTGATAAAGCAAGCTGCTCCAGTTATTTAGAAAAAGCAGGAGACAAGTTGGGTGAAGATACTCTGAATCAACTTTTAGATGCTCAATCTTGGTTAACCGCCCAGCAGTGTTTGCAATATGGGTTGGCTGATGAAATAGCAGGAAAAGAGGATAAAAATATTTCTGCAGCGCAACAGAGATTTGAACAATCCATAAAAGAGCAGATTATGCAGATGCAAAGTAAAATTAAGGTTCCAGAACAATTTCAAAAGCAGAAAACCAATGCGGAAAAAATGATGGCTATATTTAAAAAGAAAATGGAGGGAAATGAATAATGACAATGAAAAGTAAAGATTTAATACAGCAGGAATTAAAACAAAATCTGGTGGCAGCGTTTAAGAGTGAAGACCCGGACGCAATAACACAGGCGTTTACCGATTTTGCCGAATCTGTACAGCAGAATGTACTTGAAGAACACAACATGTACCAGAGGACGCAGGATAATTCTATTTTAGCTAAAAGAGGTATGCACCAGTTAACCTCCCAGGAGGAGCAATACTATCAGAAACTTATACAGGCGCTAAAGTCTCCTAACCCAATGCAGGCAGTAACTGATATAGACATAGCCTTTCCAGAAACTATAATCGATAATGTACTTGCTGACATTGCTACAGCACATCCGTTATTGGATGCGATAACTTTTACCAATACAACCATACTCACTAAAATGATTGTAAATAAACAAGGATCTCAATTGGCCGCATGGGGAGATTTAAATGATGCAATTACTAAAGAACTTCAGGGGGCAATAGGAAAAATAGATTTAACTATCTGTAAGTTAACTGCCTATATGCCTATAAGCAAAGATATGCTTAATGTAGGGCCAACCTGGGTGGATGCATATGTAAGGGGGACATTAAGTGAGGCTTTAGCACTTGCTTTGGAAACTGCTATTGTAAATGGCACTGGTAACAAAGAACCTATAGGTATGAATAAATCTGTTGCAGATGATGTAACCGTAACTGGTGGGGTATATCCAAAGAAAACAGCTATGGCAATAACTGCGTTTGATCCTATATCTTATGGAACAATACTGGATAAGCTCTCTCAAGCTCCTAATGGAAAGAGAAGACCTGTGCAAAATGTGCTTTTGGTCGTAAACCCATCTGATTATTTTACTAAAATATTTCCTGCAACAACATTGAGAACAACTAACGGAACATATGCGACTGATATTTTTCCATTTCCAACTACGGTTATTCAATCACCGGCTGTAGATATAGGTGAAGCTGTTATTGGAATTGCAAACAGGTATTTTATGGGGATAGGAGCTGGAGACAGAGGCGGTAAAATTGAGTACTCTGATGAGTTCAAATTCCTTGATGATGAAAGAGTGTATACCGTAAGAATGTATGGTAATGGCAGGGCACTTGATGATAACGCGTTTATTCTTCTGGATATAAGCGGTGTTATTCCAGCAGACTTTGAAGTACAGGTAACTAACGTTGTTAAGACTAAAGAGCAGGCTTAATGGGGTGGTTTAAATGGCCGATACAGCTGTAATGGAACAATTACTACCAGAAGTTAAATCATATCTCCATATAACTTGGGAGGATGAAAATACAGATAATAACCTAAAAGGATTTATAAATAGGGGAATGGCACGCCTTACAGATATAGCAGGTGTGCCTTCTTTGGATTTCACAGCAGAGGAGCAGCCTAAAATGTTACTTCTGGATTATTGCAGGTACGCAAATAGTCAGGCACTTGAGATGTTTGAAAAGAACTTTGCAAGTGAATTATTAGATTTAAGTTTTCAATACCAATTTGAAACACCTCAAAGATTAGTAGTTATATCTACAGTGGGCACTTCTACAGGGTATACTAAAATGTTAGTATCTCCACAGTCAGATGAAGGTGATAGTTATGTATATAAGCTTGGTACAGGACTTTCTTTACCGGGTTATTTTGATATTTGTGATATTGTAAATGGCTATATTAAATGGAATGGTATTGATGAAATCTTTGCTACAGTGGGCAATGATATTGTGGTTATCGAAGTAGATGAAAATCTGAAAGCAATCAGAGCAGGGAAAACGACGGTAGTTGTGGGGTGATACTATATGAAAATCAAGATGGATAATATAGAATTTGTTTCTTTTTCTGATGGGGTATGCGACATATACAGTGAAGACGAGGAAGGTACTAAAACATATAAATACAAGAGTTTGGGTTTTACTAATCGTGTCTTGGGATATAATCGCGCCTTTGCAGCACAGGCAGTACAGGTTAAAGCTAATGCAGTTATCCGTATTCCACAGCTTAGAAATATTGATACCCATGATACTGTGGAAGTTAAAGATATTGGTAAATATGATGTTGAACTTGTACAGAACATTTTTGATACTAACCCGCCTTCTGTGGATTTAACATTAAGGCAACTTGAAATGTTTGGGGTGGTAACATGAGCAGTGTTGATGAAATGGCAGATTTAATAGCTGAATACTTGAGTAACTACACCCAAGAGGTTACGGATAATGTAAAGAAAGCTGTGGATAAGGTATCTAAAGAAGCCAATGAAGAAATAAAAAACCACGTTACGTTTAAACAACCTACAGGGAAATATGTTAAGGCATTCAGGATAAAAACATCTTATGAAGATAGATATAATAAAAGAAACACGTGGTATGTTGCAAATGGACAATATAGATTAACACATCTTCTTGAGAAAGGTCATGCACTCCATCAAGGGGGCAGGGCGAGAGCATACCCTCACATAAAATACGGTGAAGAACTTGCTAAAAGACGTATGGAAGAACTTGCGAGAGAGGCGATTGAAAATGCTGGAGGTTAAAACATGGCTTGGGACTACAGGAATGAAAGTAGCAGAAAATTGTTTTTTAAAGCCTCCTCCACTTCCATATATCGTGTTTCTTGAAAATCTGGATTCTGGGGGAGCTGATAACAAGAATTGTGTGGTAAGTAGAACAATAGGAATAGAATTATACTCAAGCAGGATAGATAAAGCAGCTGAACAAAAGATAGAAAATTTATTAAATGAAAAAGCAATAGCCTATAAAAAAGATCGTACATGGATTGATGGGGAAAAATTCTTTGAAACCATGTACGATTTTGAATTGGTAGAAAAAATTTAAGGAGGGTCTAAGGTGGATAATGAAAGAATTGTATTGGGTAGTGGTAAGGTATATGTAATTGAATTTACGGGTACTATTCCGGAAAACGCAGTACTTGAAACCGAGGAAAATTTACTTGGTTTAATTCAAGGCGGTGCCGAACTGGAATACAAGCCTAAGTTTTATGATGCAAAGGACGATTTAGGCCTTGTAAGTAAAACAGTTATAACAGAGGAGGAAACGACTTTAAAGAGTGGTATTATGACGTGGAATGGTCAAACTCTTTCTAAACTGTGTTCAACTGCTAGAGTTAGTGAAGCCGACGGGAAAAGAACTGTTAAGATTGGTGGAATTAGCAACCAGGATGGTAAAAAGTATATTATTAGGTTTGTCCATAAGGATGATGTTGACGGAGATATCAGGACTACTATCGTTGGAAATAACCAGGCAGGTTTTTCTATTAAATTTGCAAAAGACAAGGAAACTGTAGTAGATGCGGAATTTACTGCTTCCCCACTGGACAACGAAGGTACACAAATAATCTATGAGGAAGATATTCCTGGAACTATCGGAACTTTGACTATTACTTCTATAGCAGGGACAACCACAGGTACAACTAAAATAACTATCAGCCCAACCCTTACAGGTGGAAACAGTTATATGCACAAGACATCAAGCACCGTAAGTATACCAGATTTAGAGGATGTTTGTAATACTTCAACAGGGTATACTGCTTGGAATGGAACTGATGATATAACAGCCACTACAGGAAATGAGATTTTAATAGTGGAAGTAGATAGTACATTTAAAGCTGTCAAAGCCGGCAAGGCAACAGTAACAGCGAAAGCATAGGAGGAATATAAATGTTTGATGTAAGTAGTATTAAAAGAAGGTATTTTACTGTTAAAATAGGAGACGTAGTAATTGACGTTGAGCCACCTAAGATAAAAGTGCTTAAAAAGATTACTTCTCTGGTTGGCCCTAATGCGAAAAAAGAAAAACTAATGGATGATTTGGCAGGGGCGGTAAAGTTAATATTAAATAAAAATAAAGCAGGTAGTAAAATTGGAGATGATATAATTGATGAATTAGACTTTGACCAGTTAGAAGAAATACTACTGGCTTTTTTTAATTGGGTTGCTAAGGAAAGGAACTCAAAAAACTAAAAATCCCTTATTATCCTTATGATAAGGCAGATAAGGGACATTACGAAGTAAATACTATGGAAGAAAAGATTGTATCCGAATATACGGGCTACAGTTTTGGAGAAATAGAAAATTTGGATGTAATTGAATATTGGTTGTATTTAAGAGATGCCGTTATTTATAATTGTATGAAAAGTGAAAAGGGACAGGAATATCTGGAAAATTGTTGGCGCATGGAGCAAACCAAGCCAGATAGAAAATCACTAAGAAAGAAAATGAGAGGGGATTAATATTCTTTCTTTTTTTATTTTTAGAGAAAGGAGGGATTAGGTGGCTAGTAATATAAAAGGTATAACCGTAGAAATAGGTGGTAATACAGGCCCACTGGAAAAAGCCTTGCAGGGAGTGAATAAAACCACCAGAAATTTACAAAGTGAATTAAACCAGGTTAACAGGGCTTTAAAATTTGACCCCTCCAATACTACATTGCTTGCCCAGAAACAAAAGCTTTTAAGTGAATCAATCGAAACAACTAAACAGAAACTTGATTCTCTGAAATCAGTACAACAGCAAGTTCAGCAGCAGTTTGCAAATGGGAAAATAGGCGAAGACAAATACAGGGCTTTTCAGAGGGAAATTGAAACTACACAAAATAAGTTGAATGGTCTTGAAAAACAATTAAAAACATCCAGTTCTGAATTACAATCTTTTGGTATTAAGGCAGCAGAGGCCGGAGAAAAATTAAATAAAATAGGCAGTGGTGTAAGTAGTGCCGGTAAAAGTGTTACAATGGGTGTTACAGTTCCACTTGTAGGGGCTGCGGCAGCCGCAGTAAAAGTTGGGAATGACTTTGAAACTTCCATGAGCCAGGCAGCAGGTGCTCTTGATAAACCTATGGCACAGATGGCAAGCTTAAGAGAGTTGGCACTCAAAACTGGACAGGATACTCAATTCTCCGCCACAGAGGCGGGAAATGCGATTACTGAACTTGCCAAAGGTGGACTTACAGAAGCACAAATAAAAGGTGGTTCCTTAAAAGCTACTATGGACTTAGCTGCGGCTTCCAGTATGGATTTAGGTACTGCTGCAAATACTGTCGTCCAGGCAATGGGTGCTTTTGGCTTATCTGCCAATCAGTCCTCACAAGCAGTAAATGCTCTTGCCGGAGCTGCTGCAGCTTCCAGTACAGACGTTCAACCTTTATCGGAAGGTCTGGCACAGTGTGCGGCACAAGCTAATTTAGTGGGTTGGAGTATTCAGGACACAACCGCAGTTTTAGGAGAATTTGCGGATGCGGGAGTGGTTGGAAGTGATGCAGGTACTTCTCTGAAAACCATGCTTCAAAGGTTAGGTGCTCCTACGGATACAGCGGCGGCAGCAATGGAAGGGCTTGGTATAAATGTTTGGGATTCTAACGGGCATATGAAAGATGCTTCTGGTATCGCTCAAGAGTTGCAAAGTAAAATGAGCGGACTTTCTGATGTACAGAAGCAAGCTGCCATGAATACAATCTTTGGAAGTGATGCAACTCGTGCAGCTAGTATTTTAATGAATGAAGGAGCCAGTGGTCTACAAAAATATACAAAAGCTACAAATGATCAGACTGCTGCATCCAGATTGGCAAAAAGCCAAATGGGAGAAACCAGTAAATCTATTGAGCAGATGTTTGGAGCGTTAGAGACAGCGGCGATAAAAATTCAAGAAACTTTAGCACCTATTATAACGAGCATTGCAAACAAGATAGGAAATTTGGCAACAGCCTTTAGCAATTTATCTCCGACTGCCCAAAAGATTATTTTAGTTATTGCTGGAATAGTTGCAGCCATAGGGCCTTTGCTTTTAATTATAGGAGGATTAGTTACAACTATAGGTACTATTGCTGGAGCAATTGGTGTAGTTACAGCAGGAGCTGCGGCGGCTACGCCGGCTATTAGAGGTCTAGCTTTGGTGATTAGGGGTGTTATGGCTGCATTTACTGCAATAACAAGTCCTATAGGTATCGCTATAGCTGCTATTGCAGCCATAGGATTAATAGTTTATCAATCTGCAACTCATTGGAATACACTAAAGACGACTATAAGTAAATTTGTTGCTAATCTTCCAGCATTGATATCTAAAGCAGTTGCCACTATATCAGGGTTTGTATCAACTTTTGTAACAGCTATAACAACTAATTTACCGCAAATAATGGATGTAGGTTCTGAAATATTAAATACAATAATTACAGCAATTACGACAAACTTACCTGAATTAACAACAATGGGGGCACAAATAGTAACTAATATAGTAACTTCTATAACAACATACTTACCGCAAATATTAACGGTAGGGGGACAGATTATAACATCTATAATTACAGCTATAGTTAATAATTTACCACAGTTAATAAATACGGGTTTGCAAATAATAACTACATTTATAACTGGAATATTAAATAATATGAATCAGGTAATTACTATAGGTACCCAGTTAATAATTAAAATAGTAGAAGCTATAGTAAACAATTTACCTCAAATTATAGATACTGCAACTCAAATAATAACCACATTGGTAACTGCGATATCAACTGCATTACCAAGTTTGATAGAGGCAGGATTGGCTATTATATTAGCTTTAGCATCTGCAATAATACAAAATCTACCACAAATTATCAGTTCTGCGTTGCAAATAATAATGGCGTTAGTGCAGGGTATAATTCAAAATTTACCTCAAATTATTGCAGCTGCTGTACAGATTATTCTTATGCTAGCACAAGCACTTATACAAAATTTACCTCAAATTATTGCAGCTGCTGTACAGATTATTCTTATGCTAGCGCAAGCACTTATACAAAATTTACCTCAAATAATTAGTGCTGCTATACAAATTATAGTTGCTATAGTAAAGGGGTTAGCTCAAGCGCTGCCTCAACTTGTTTCGTATGCACCCCAAATAATAAATGCACTAGGAAATGGCATAAAGTCACTGGGAAATGAAGCAATACAGTGGGGTAAAGATATGATACGAGGAATAATAAATGGGATCAAAGGAATGATTGGAGGAGTGGCAGACGCGGCAAAAGATGTTGCTGATACCATAAGAAGCTATCTCCATTTTACGGTTCCAGATGTTGGCCCACTTTCAGATGCAGATACTTACGGTTCTGATTTTATGCAGCTTTTAGCAGACACTATGACACAAAATGCAGATAAACCAGAAGAAGCAGCGAAAAAGGTAGCCGATTTAGTATCTGCAAAAATAAAAAGTATTAAGGATACCCTGGCAAATGATACAAAAGATTTAAATAATCAACTCTATAATTTAGGTCAACAGGAAGATGTTTCTTTAAGAGGCGTAAAGGGTGCTGCACGTTATTCTATCCAGGATGAATATGAAGCTAAGAAAAAAGCTATAAAGGATGAAATAGCCCTTAGAAAAGAACAGGCAGATAAGGAAATAGAACAAATACAAAAAATAGGTAAAATGTCTAAGGAACAGATACAGGATGAATTAGATGCTAAAAAACAGGCGGTAACCTATATAGATAAGTTAAATGAGGTATTGGAAAAGGCAATAGAAAGAAAATTAAATGCAGAAAAAGAAGCTGCCACAGAAAGTGCAAAACTAAAAGCCGAAGAAGAAAAACTTACTAAAGACCAGTTAAGTGACTTGTTAGAATATGTAAATAATTACTATGAACAAAAACTGGATAAAGATGCAATAGCAGCACAGGCAGAGCAGTTAATAACCTCTAAAAGTCAGGATGAAATTATAAGCTTACTTAATCAGTATGGTAATCTTTATGAAGATAGTGGTCTTACGCTTGGGGAGAGACTTACTACTGGAGTTAAGAGTTGGACTGATTTAGTACCTGGAATAGTAGGAAATGCTATGCAGAATGTACAGGCAGAAGTACAGACTGCTGCTGTAAATGTGCAAAACACTTTAGGTAATATAATGCAAAACATAACTACTGTAGGTGCAGCAGGGGCACAGCTTGCGGGAGTAGATACTAGTTTTGATGATATATTCTCCAAGTGGAAAGATTCCGGTATGGGGAGTACAAATGAGGAAGATGACCCTGTTAAGGAAATAGAAGATAAATATAAAGATGCCTTTAACGAAATAGAGCTTGAAATGATTAAGTTAGGAAAAGATATCTACAGTGTTACCGAAGAATTGAAAAAGCAGCAGGATACAATTGATGAACAGACCAAAAAACTTGATTTGATGAAGCAGGAGTATGAGGAAGTTGTAGCTGCTGTGGGTGATACTTCTGACGAAGCAGTTCAGTTAGAAAAGGATATAGCAAGCTTAAATATAGAGATAGAAAATAATACTAAAAAGTTACAACAGGATACTATAACAAACAAGTACCAGAAGACAATAGATAGTATTGATGATGCAATTTCAAAACTTGACGTGGATACTAAAAGTCTTAGTGATGAAATAGATAAACAGAATAATATTTATGATGAAAACATGAAAAAGCTTACACTTATGAAAGAAGAATACTCTGAACTTGTGAAGGTATTTGGTGAAAATTCTGATGCCGCACTGGAGTTAGAGAAAGATATAAGTGATTTAACATATACTATATCGCAAAATACAACAGAAGCAAAACAAGAAATCAGTGATGGTATAGATGAATTTACAAGTAAGGTAAAAGATGCTCTTAAGGAAATGTATACTCAACGACAGCAGGAAGAGGAAGATGCTTTTAATACTGAACTGGAAAATTTAGATAAGTGGAAAGATGCCAGTGAACAAACTATAAATGATGTTTATGATGCAAGAATAAAGGCACTTGAAGCACAAACAGAAGCTGAAGACAGAGCTGCAACGGATGCTTCAGAATTAAAAAATATTGGCAGCTTACAAGAAAGCATTGAATATGAACATAACGAGTATAACAAGGAGCAATTGCAAAAACAGCTGGATACAGCCATAACGGATAGAAATAAAAGATTGCATGAACAGGAAATAGAAGATCAGAAGGCGGCTTTAGAAGTTGAAAAACAGAATCAACTGGATAATTTAACCCAGATTTACAATGCCAAAAAACAGGATTTAGAGAACCAATTACAGGACATAAAAGATTTTTATGAGAAAATGCTTGATAGTGCACATTTAGAAGCAAAGGCAGAAAAAATGGTTATGGAGAATAATCAAGAAGAAATAGTTGAGTTATTAAAAAGCTATTCCTCTGATTATGAAAATGCCGGAAAAACTTTGGGAGAAAAACTCTTTGAGGGTTTTAAGAGTAAGATAGAAGGTATTGTGGATATGATAAGCAGCATAACAAGCCAGATAAATACTGCTAGGGATGAAGCAATACAAGCCGCAAGTGATGCCATAGTTTCAGGTTCGGTGAGTGTGACAGCTCCTACTTATGCAGGAACAGCTAGACAAATTTCTGATTCACAAACAACTATAGTAAATAATAATGTAGCCATAACAAGTCCTGTAGCACAGACACCAAGCCAGCAAAGAACGACTATGGAAACTACATTACAAAGACTTGCATATCAAATGTCATAGGAGGGAGTAAGATTGCAAAACTTAATATTCACAAACTCAAGGGGTCAGAGCGTAGAACTAAAAAATTATGCTCCTTTTTTGTTGCAAAAATTTGACCCAGACCCGCCTAAAAGTACAATAGTAACTACAAAGGCACCATGGCAAGATGGTAAGACTGTACAAGAACATCTACTGGAAGAAAGGGTATTAAATATAGAAATTGCAATACTAGCAGATAGCAGTCAGGATATGTTTACTAAACGGCGGATACTTAATTCTGTGTTTAATCCTAAAATAGGGGGTACTCTTTTTTATAGTAATGGTGCTGGAGAATATAAAATTAAATGTAGGGTCGATAGTATTACACCAAAAGACAGACACGAGCCTATACAACAGTTCTTAGTACAGTTATATTGCCCAGAGCCATATTGGAAGGATATAGAGGAACTAAAAAATGAAATGGCACAGTGGGTTGGAGATTTTGAATTTGACTTGGAAATTCCACAAGAAACCGGAATAGAAATGGGACACCGAGTAAGTACCTTAATTGCAAATTGTTTTAATTCCGGTGATGTGGAATGCTCTATAAGGGTGGAATTTAAAGCTCTTGCAACTGTGGTTAATCCAAGCATTTTGAATGTTTATACCCAGGAATTTATAAAAGTAAAAAGGACACTTACTGCGGGAGATAAGCTTGTTATAGATACTTCTTTTGGGAATAAAAGAGTTGAAATGATTAAGACAACTGGAGTAATTCAGAATGTCTTTAATTATATAACATTAGATACAACCTTCCTTCAATTAGATGTAGGGGATAATCTTCTGCGTTATGATGCAGAGGAAGGCATAAACAACCTGGAAGTGGGGATTTATTATACTCCAAAATATGTGGGGGTGTAACTTTTGAAAAAAATACCTATAAGAATAATAGATAAGGATTTTAACCTACTCGGTGAAATAGATGATTATGAAAGTTTACAGTTTATCCGTAGATTTTACAAAGTAGGAGAGTTCGAACTGCATATAAATATGGATAAGGCCAATACAGATGCCCTGGTTAAAAATAATTTAATCATTCTGGGAAGCAGCCTTAATAAAATAGGTATTATAATGCACAGAGAAAACCAGGTAGACGACAATGGAATTGATGAACTTATTATAAAAGGTCCTACTTTAAAAGGCATTATGTCTAGGCGATTAATTGTTCCTCCTGTAAATGGCAATGGATATGACAGCCAGACAGGAAGTATAGAGACAATATTGAAAGGTTTTGTAAACAACCATGTAGTTAATCCTACGGATGCAAATAGAAAGATACTACAGGTTTCCATAGCACCAGATTTACACAGGGGCAAACAAGACAAATGGCGTAGCAGGTTTGAAATACTCTCCGATAAATTGG